>DAIOXA010000136.1:0-5528 GCA_036758185.1 Bacillota bacterium | reverse complement strand
GGGGATGGCGCGCATGAGGGCGAAATCCTCAATGCACTGGTGGGTGGCGCCGTCCTCGCCCACGGTGAGGCCGGCATGGGTGGCGGCTACTTTGACATTGAGGTTGGGGTAGGCGATGGAAGCCCGAATCTGATCGTAGCAGCGGCCAGCAGCAAAGACGGCAAAGGTGCTGACAAAGGGAATTTTACCCGCTGCCGCCAGGCCCGCTGCCGTGCTCATCATATCCGTCTCGGCGATGCCGATGTTAAAGAAGCGTTGTGGGAATTCCTTAGCAAAGACCTTTGTCTTGGTCGACCCAGAGAGGTCGGCGTCCAGGACGACGATGCGCTCGTCTTCAGAGCCTATTTGGGCCAGGGTCTTACCGTAGGCATCTCTGGTTGCTATTTTGGCCATGTTACTTTACCTCCAATTCCCTGAGGGCCTGCTCGGCTTGCTCCCGGCTGGGAGCGCTGCCGTGCCAGCCCGCCTGGTTTTCCATAAAGGATACGCCCTTGCCCTTTATTGTCCGGGCAATAATCACCGATGGGCTGCCTGTAGCCGCCTTGGCGATGTCGGCGGCGGCAAGTATCTGGCCAAAGTCGTGACCGTCTATTTCCTGGACATGCCAGCCAAAGGCTTCAAATTTTTCTTTGAGGGGGGCCACCTCCATCACCGAGCTGACGGCGCCGTCGATCTGCAGATTATTATAATCGACAAAGGCAATGACATTATCGAGATTATAATGGGCAGAGGTCATGGCAGCTTCCCAAACCTGGCCCTCCTGGAGTTCGCCGTCCCCCAACAGCACATATACCCAACGCTGGTCTTGTCTGTCCAGCTTGGCGGCCAAGGCCATGCCGTTGGCGGCAGAAAGCCCCTGCCCCAGGGAACCGCTGGTCATATCTACCCCGGGGGTAAGCTTGCGGTCGGGATGCCCCTGGAGTCGGCTGTCAATGCTGCGGAAGCTCATGAGCTCATCGCGGTCAAAGAAGCCCCTTTCCGCCAAGGCGGCATAGAAAACCGGTGTAGCATGGCCCTTGCTGAGGATGAATATATCCCGTTCATCCCAACGCGGTCGAGTATTATCCACCTTCAAAAGTTTGAAATATAGGGCTACAAGAATTTCCACCGCCGATAGCGACCCACCGGGGTGTCCCGAACCTGCCTCGGTCACCATGGCGATGATGTGACGGCGCATACGCTGAGCTACCGCCGTCAGTCTTGCATATTCTTCCACTGTCTTTCACCTCTTTGCTATATTTAGCGGCCCACCTAGTAAAGTCTTTATCATAGCTTGGCGGCGACTATGATCATGCGGCGGCTGGAGGCAGTAAAACCCCCTTCGCTGGTGTCGCCATAGACTTCCTCCACTGAAAATCTGCTCTGCCGGAGCAGGAGCATGGCCTCCCGGGGAAAGAGCAAGCTAGTAGCCGACTCTCCCATAACCTGTTCCTGCATGTCCCCGCCTCTATATTGTTGATAGGTAGTGAAACAATTGCACCGCTGATTATTGAGGTCACAGCGGTAATGGATGGTGCGCACCACCTTTACATCTCCGTCGACGGCGATACTGCGCATCGGTCCGGTTCCGCCCTGGAGTAAATCCATGGTGGGCGGATACAGGTCCAAGACTATTTTTCCCCCCACAGTAAGAAGTTTACGCACGTTATTCAGGCAGCGCAACTGCTCCGAACTGTCAAGCAAGTGCAGAAAGCTACCCCGAGCCAGCAAGGCCGTAGAAAACTGGCCCTCCCAGGGGAAATCCTGCATGTCCCCCTCGACAAATTTCAGGCGTCCCCTGCTGCTGGGAGGGAGCTTGTCCACCTTGGCCCGGGCGATATCCAGCATATAGTGGGAACTGTCCCCCCCCACCACATCCAGTCCCGCCGCAGCAAAATCCTGGGCCAG
Organism: Bacillota bacterium; assembly: GCA_036758185.1. Taxonomy (GTDB): domain Bacteria; phylum Bacillota; class Proteinivoracia; order UBA4975; family UBA4975; genus DAIOXA01. Next base: position 3,641 of record DAIOXA010000136.1, on the reverse strand, counting down.
GACTCCGGCGCCGCAGCCTAAGTCCAGCACTGGGCCGCCCAGGCGCAGCATTAGGCGACGAAAAAAAGGGATGTCTTCCTTGTCGGAAAAGTACTCATAATAGAGGGAAGCCTTTTTCCCGAACATCACTAGCCCTCCCTGATGCCTGCCTGCCAACGCAACCAGGCATCGATAAATACATCGATTTCTCCGTCGATGACGGCATTGGCGTTACCCACCTCGGCATTGGTTCGATGATCCTTGGCCAAGCTGTAGGGATGAAATACATAAGATCGAATTTGGCTGCCCCAGCCAATTTCCCGCTGCTCACCGCGGATTTTCGCCATTTTTTCCTCCTGCTCTTGGCGTTGGCGGTCGGCCAGCTTTGCTTGGAGGATTTTCATGGCCGCCAATCGGTTGGAATGCTGGGAACGTTCATTTTGACAGGAGACAACTATCCCCGTAGGCAGGTGAGTGATCCGCACAGCCGAATCGGTGGTGTTGACATGCTGCCCCCCAGCGCCGCTGGCGCGAAAGGTATCGATGCGCAACTCTTCGGCATTGATCTCTATTTCGGCATCATCGCTGACCTCCGGAATAACGTCCAGAGAAGCAAAGGAAGTGTGGCGCCGCCCCGAAGAGTCAAAGGGGGAAATGCGCACCAGGCGATGGACTCCCTTCTCAGCCTTGAGGTAGCCAAAGGCATGCTCGCCCTTGATTAGCATGGTAACACTCTTGATCCCCGCCTCTTCGTCGGGCTGGTAATCCAAGAGTTCTACAGTGAACTGGCGCTTTTCTGCCCAGCGGGTGTACATACGCATCAGCATTTCGGCCCAGTCCTGGGACTCCAGGCCCCCGGCGCCGGAATGCAGGGATATGATGGCATTGTTGCGATCGTACTTGCCCCCCAATAATTGGGTGAGTTCCAGTTCATTCAATTCTAACCGCAGATCCTCCAAACCTTTACCAATCTCCCCGGTCAGGGTGACCTCGTCTTCGGCCAGGGCCAGCTCGGTTAGTTCCATCAGTTCTTGCCAATCTCGCTGGAGTATGGTCCAGGCATCGGTAATGCGCTTTAGGGAATTGACCCGGGTGATGATGGCCTGGGCCTGTTGCAGATCATCCCAAAATCCTGGCCCGGCCATTTTCCCTTCCAACCCCTCTACTTCCTTGAGCTTGGTAGCCAGGTCAAAGGGAGACCCCCATTTCCTCGATTCTCTTGCCAAGCTGCAGCAACTCAGACTTATACTCGCTTAACAAATCATCACCTCATTCCCTGCGACGTCGGTGACGGGTCCCCCGGTCGCAGATACCCGAAACTGCCGCAGGTGCGACAGGGAGACCCGTCCCCGATGTCGCAGCTTGCCCGCTAGTTGGCGCCGCAGCAGCGCTTATACTTCTTGCCGCTGCCGCAGGGGCAGGGGTCGTTGCGGCCAACCTTGCCCGTCGCCTGTCTTGGCCCATGTACTGCTGTTCCATCGCTGTGAGGAGTGGGATTGGCCACCGCCACCGAGCGGCGCACGGGCTTAGTCCGCAACTGCACCCGCAGAATCAGGCGAGCCACTTCCTCCTGGATACTTTCCGTCATATTGTTGAACATGTCGTAGGCTTCAAATTTATATTCCGTCAGGGGATCCTTCTGGCCAAAGGCTCTGAGACCGATGCCTTGGCGCAGGTCATCCATGGCGTCCAACTGCTCCATCCACTTTCTATCCACGGTACGCAACACCACCACCCGCTCCAGTTCCCGCATGGGTTCGAAGCCAATGATTTCTTCCCGTTGGTCATAGAGGGAGCGTGCCTTTGCCTCTAGCCATTCCCGGATTTCGTCCCGGTGCTTGCCCTCAAGGTCTTGCTTCTTGACGCTACCGGGGACAAGGACACTGTTTTCGGTATATTCCACCAGCCCCTTAAGGTCGTATTCCTCAGGGTAAACATCTTTGCTGGCCCAGGTGTCCACAGCCCGGGCGATCACACCGTCGATCATCTTAAGCACTTGCCCCTTGAGGTCTTCGCCTTCTAGAATCTGACGGCGCTGCCGATAGATTACTTCCCGTTGTTGGTTGAGAACGTCATCGTACTCCAGGACGTGCTTGCGAATGTCAAAGTTGCGAGATTCCACCCGCTTCTGGGCGGTCTCGATGGCCTTGGAGAGCAAGGGATGCTCGATTTGCACCGAATCGTCCATGCCCAGTTTGTCCATCATGCCCATGTAGCGCTCCGAGCCAAAGAGGCGCATGAGGTCGTCCTCCAGGGAAATGAAGAACTGAGAGGATCCCTGGTCCCCTTGACGCCCAGACCGGCCCCGGAGCTGGTTGTCTATTCTCCTTGCTTCGTGGCGTTCTGTGCCCAGGATGTGTAGGCCGCCCAGGCCAGGAACCCCTTCCTCCAGAACGATGTCGGTACCCCGGCCAGCCATGTTTGTGGCGATGGTTACGGCGCCTCGACGCCCTGCTCCGGCTACGATTTCTGCTTCCCGCTCATGGTGTTTTGCATTGAGGACATTGTGGGCTACCCCTCGCCGCTTCAGTAAGGCACTGAGGTGCTCAGACCTCTCGATGGAAATCGTGCCCACCAACACCGGCTGCCCGGTGCTGTGACGCTGAACAATCTCCTCTAGCACGGCCTTGAACTTGCCATCTTCGCTGCGATAGACGGCATCGGGCAAATCCTGACGAATCATAGGCCTATTGGTGGGGATGACCACGACATCCATACCATAGATTTTTCGGAACTCGTCCTCTTCGGTCTTGGCAGTTCCCGTCATACCAGAAAGCTTAGTATACATGCGGAAGTAATTCTGCAGGGTAATACTGGCCAGGGTCTGGCTCTCCCGCTCAATCTTGACATTTTCCTTGGCCTCGATGGCCTGGTGCAGGCCGTTGGAGTAGCGACGCCCAAACATTAAACGGCCTGTGAATTCATCGACGATTATGACCTGGCCGTCCTTGACTACATAATCCCGGTCCCGCTTCATCAGAACATGGGCCCGCAAGGCCTGGTTTACATGATGAGAAATCTCCATATTATCGTGATCAAAGAGATTCTCGACATTAAGGGCCTTTTCCATCTTGGCTACGCCCTCTTCGGTGAGGGTAACATTGCGGGCCTTTTCATCCATGGTGTAGTCCACTTCATTGCGCAGTCTGGGGACCAGCCGGGCATAGCGGTAGTACTGGTTGGTGTCCTGATCCACCGCTCCAGAGATGATTAAAGGCGTCCTGGCCTCATCGATGAGGATGCTGTCCACTTCGTCGACGATGGCAAAATGCAAAGGCCGCTGCACCAAATGTTCCTTGTACAGCACCATGTTGTCCCTAAGATAGTCAAAGCCAAATTCATTATTAGTGCCATAGGTAATGTCGGCTAGGTAAGACTGATGGCGTTGGGCGGGGTCGAGGCCGTGGACTATCAGGCCCACTTCCAACCCCAGCAGTTTATAAATCTGGCCCATCCACTGGCTATCCCGGCTGGCCAAGTAGTCGTTGACGGTGACAATGTGAACACCCTTTCCTTCTAGGGCATTTAGATATGTAGGCATGGTAGCAACTAGAGTCTTGCCTTCACCAGTCTTCATCTCGGCGATGCGGCCATGATGGAGGACGATGCCGCCCAAGACCTGGACATCATAGTGACGCTGCCCCAAGGTTCGCTTGGCGCCC
>DAIOXA010000135.1:0-5535 GCA_036758185.1 Bacillota bacterium | reverse complement strand
AAGATGCTGCTGGATGGCGCCCCCTTGGTCATCAATGCTTGTGACGCAGGGCGGGAAGGGGAGCTAATCTTTCGCTGGATCTGCCAGCTTGCGGGTTACACCGGCCCTGTACAGCGGCTGTGGATTTCCTCCCTGACCCCTCAGGCAATCCGCCAAGGGTTTACCCAACTGCGAGGGGGGGCAGAGTACGATAACCTGGGGCATGCCGCCCGTTGCCGCGCCCAAGGGGATTGGCTGGTGGGCATTAACGCCACCCGGGCTTTTACCGTCAAGCACCGGGAGCTGCTTTCAGTGGGGCGGGTTCAGACCCCCACCTTGGCCATGCTAGTGGCCCGGGAAAGGGAGATTCAAGACTTCCAGCCCCAGGATTACTGGGTAGTCACTGCTGAGTTTTGCAGCGCTGCCGGCGTCTACCAGGGTCGCTGGTTCCGAGACAAAGAAAACCGGGTATGGAGTTGGGACGATGCTCAGGCCATCAGAGACAAGGTCCAGGGTCGTCTTGGCATTGTAGCAAGTGTACAGGAAAAACAGCGTCGAGAACCGCCGCCGCTGCTCTGGGATCTGACCAGCCTACAGCGAGAGGCCAATCGGCGCTGGGGCTTTTCTGCAGCCAGGACTTTGAATAGCGCCCAAAAGCTGTATGAGCGCCACAAGCTCATCACTTACCCTCGCACCAATTCCCGCTACCTGACTCCCGACATCATCGCCAGCTTGCCCCTACGTCTGGAGGCCCTGGCCCAAGGAGGGTACGGAGAATACACCACGGCCCTCTTGCCCCAGCCGCCCCGCCTGGGGGGACGAGTAATCAATGCGCCTCGGGTGCGGGATCACCACGCCATCATCCCCACCGAGAGGGGCAGCGACGGCCTCCCCGGTAATGAGGCCAAGATCTATGACTTGGTGGCCCGGCGCTTTTTGGCGGTGTTTTACCCCGAATGCGTATGGCAAGAGACCCGGGTCGTCACCCAGGTGGAGGGCGAGGATTTTGAAAGCAAGGGCAAGATCTTGGTTGGCCTAGGCTGGCGTCAAGTGGAGGGTGCCGGTAGCCAGCGAATATTGCCTGCTTTACGCCTCAAGGAAAAGGTGGAGACCGGGGAGGTCAAGATAAACCAGGAGGAGACAAAACCCCCGGCTCGCTACACCGAGGGCACGTTATTGGCGGCCATGGAAGGCGCTGGCAAGTTAGTAGAGGAGGATGAACTCCGGGAGGCCATGAAGGACGCCGGTCTTGGCACCCCGGCCACCCGGGCGGCTATTATCGAACGCCTCAAGCAGGTGGAGTACATAGAACTTCAGGGCAAGGCGCTAGTTGCCACCGCCAAGGGGCAGCAACTCATTGGCTTGGCGACCATGCCCGCTTTAGTTTCTCCGGAACTGACGGGCAACTGGGAAAAGCGCCTTGCCGAAATGGAAATGGGCCGGGAGGATCCCGCAGCCTTTATGGCAGACGTGACAGAATTGGCCCGCACCCTGGTGGCAGAAGTTGCCAGCAGCAAGGGCGAGAAAATTGTCCGGGCCGCTAGGGCGCCCCTGGGTCGATGCCCTCTGTGCGCAGGAGATGTGGTGGAGGGAAAGCGAGCTTATGGGTGCGGCAATTGGAAGCCGGAAGCTGGCGGCTGCAAGTTCGCCATCTGGAAGACCATTGCCAAGAAGCGCATCACCGCCAACCAGGTCCGGCAGCTCCTGGAGCGGGGCCAGACTGGCAAGCTAAAAGGCTTTGTGTCTAAAGCCGGTAAGAAGTTCAGCGCCATCCTCATCCTAGAAGAGGGCAGGGTCCAGTTCAAGTTTGACTGAGCAATGGGGACAGATCTTATCCCCACCTGTCCACGGTGTCGCAGACAAAAGTCAGGGCGTCGTAGCGCGCTCCCCGGACCTCCCTGACCCCCACAAGGCGTTGGCACTCTCGGAAGCCGCACATTTCTGCCAGCCTGACCATTCGAGTATTACCGGACCAGGTCTGGCAGTATAATTTATCCCGGCCGCTGGCCCGAAAGAGATAGTCCAGCCAGAGGGCAAAGGCCTGGCTACCCAGACCCAAGCCCCAATACTTGGACTCCCGCAGGGTGATGCCCACGGCCAGTTTGTCCGTGCCCCCGTCGATGTAATATGAGTTGACCATGCCGATATGGGTCCTATCCCGGTAACAGATTTCTAGGGTGGAGCGGACCGGAGGCAGGGGTTGGCCCAGGCGCTGTTCCATGCGCTCCAAGTATTGGCGGACAAAATCAGGATCATCCTGCTCCCAAGGGGCATCCCATTCCAGCCAGGCCTTCTCGGTGGTCAGCCAGCGTCGGTGATCAGCGACATCTGCAGCGATGCGATCCCGGAGGATTACATCCCTGTGGCTCAGGAGCAAAGGTTCCATGCAATCACCTCATAATAAGTATGTACATAGGGGACAGACCTTAGCACCAGCGCAGTGGGGACAGGCTTTTCGCTTCGATGCGGTGGGATCAGGCCTTGTAATAAGTAAGGCGCTGGCGCTAAGGTCTGTCCCCATGTGCGCCAGCGTACGCGTCCCCGATGGCGCAGTTACCGGAAGTTGACCAGGTTGCTGTCGCTGGCAAAGCCCGAGACGCTGTAGAGAAAGAGGGTCTCGTCGATGCCATGCTCCTGCAGGTACTCTTCCAGGTCGGCGTCAAAGAAGCGCAGGTCAATGACGTGGATTTCCTGGTAATGCTGGGTCAGGTAGGGCAGCAGGGCATGGGCAAAGGAATCCTTAAACACCGCCAGCTTTCCACCTTCGGCCACATCGGTGGTGATGGTGGCCAAGGGGTGATTGCCATCTAGAAAGTACGCGTACTTGTCCCGGGTGCCCAGGTGCTCAGGGAAATACAGGCTGGGGAAGCTTCCCTCTTTGTCGTTAAAGCGGGCAGTTACTGTCACCGGATTCATAGGCAGCCAGACTTCGATGTCATCACTCTTTAGGTAGCGGTTGTTGGCTTTGGAGAAGTACGTTCCCCAATAGTCCTGGGTGACGATTTCCCTGGCAAAATCCTGGGGGCTCAGGGCCTGAAAGTCCAAGGCTTTAGCTAACTGGCAGTAGGCGACGTACGCCCCCCGCACCGTCCAGTGGTGGTCGGTGCGGAAGTACAGGTACTGGTCCTTTTCAGCCCTGAGGGCGGGGAGCACAGGGATGAATTTTACCCCTGCCGTCAATTCTCGTTGAACTTCTTCCAGGACTCTCTCTTGGTCGTACACACTGGCGAAGGGCGGTAGTTTCTCTGGATACAGGGCCACGGAATTAGGCGCCAGGAGGAGGTGGACCTGTAAATCGGGGAAGGCCTGGACAAAGCGATTGAGACGCTCTATGTTTCGGGCCAAGACAGGCCCCGGTTTGCGAAAATCTTCCAGAAGGTAACCGTCCTGGCCAAAGAAAATGCCGTTATTCTCCCGGCGTAGCATCATCAATTCCAAGTCCCCCTTGAGCAGGACCCACTGGTCCCGAAGAGCGAATTCATCGGTAATATATTCCTCAAACTGGCTGGAAAACCGTCCAGTGAGAATGCTCTGCACCGTGAATTCAGGTCTCTTTGCCAGGTAACGATTTTCCCGTAGAGAAAAGACCCGGTCGGGGGTGAGGAGGTTCAGGAGCAGTGTACCACCTAGGAAGAGGACAAAGGCCAGGATCAGGAATCTATCAGTTTTTTGATTCATGCCATCAGCTCCTAAAACCGGAAGTAGAGGAAGGGGTTATAAGTGGAATCAACTAAGTAAGCGGTGGCGGCCACCAGCATCAAGAGGTAGGTGATGGCGGAAAGAAGGGCTGCCCTTTTTTTCTGGCGCCAGCAACAGAGCTTTTGCCACACCCTGTCAGGCCAGGGCGTTACCCCCAGGCACAAGATCAGGAGGAGCAGGCCATTGCTGGCCAGGAAGTAGAGGAAGTTATTGTCCAAAAAGCCATTCCCCCCCAGGCCCAGCATGACCCGCAAGTATTGGATGCCGGCGGGGAAATTGTCAAATTCAAAGAGCACCCAACTGAAGCTCACTGCCAGGAGGAGGTAAATATGGCTATATATGGCCGGCGCCTTATCGATGATCCGCCGCAGGAACCAACGTTCAATGAGGATGAGGAGGCCAAAGTACAGCCCCCAGAGCACAAAGTTCCAGCTGGCCCCATGCCAGAAGCCCGTGACAAACCAGACGATGAAGAGGTTGCGGTAGACCGCTAACTTGCCTCGGCGGCTTCCTCCCAGGGGGAAGTACAAGTAGTCCCGAAACCAGGAACCCAGGGAAATATGCCAACGCCGCCAAAACTCTGTCACCGAGCGAGAGATATATGGGTAGTTGAAGTTTTCCAAAAAGGTAAAGCCGAACATCTTGCCCATGCCGATGGCCATATCCGAGTAGCCGCTAAAGTCAAAGTAAATCTGAAAGCCGAAGGCGATGATTCCCAGCCACGCCGTCAGCACCGTGAGCTCCCCTGGGGCTATTGTGCGGATCTCTGACCAGAGCATGCCGATATTGTTGGCCAGCAGCACCTTTTTCCCCAATCCAACGGCAAAGCGTCGGATGCCGATGGCAAACTTGTCTATAGTCTCCTGGCGTTGATCCAATTCTTGGGCAATGGTTTGGTAGCGCACGATGGGACCAGCGATGAGCTGGGGAAAGAGGGTGACATAGGCGGCGAAGGAGATGAAATTTCGCTGTACCGGCGTCTCGTCCCGATAGACGTCGATGGTATAGGACATGGTCTGAAAGGTATAAAAGGAGATGCCAATGGGTAGCGGCAGGTTCAGGAGAGGTATGCTGGTACCCAGGAGGCAGTTGATATTGAGGATGAGAAAGCCGCTATACTTAAAGAAACCCAACAGCCCCAAATTAATCAGAACCGAGGACACTAAGAACAGCTTGGCCCAGTTTTGCTGGCGCCGATGCTTTTCTATTAGCAGGCCGTGGCTATAATCCACCAGCGAAGAAAATAGCATGAGGATGTAGAAAAATAGGCTGCACATAAAGAGCACCAAATTTTTATAGCTGCGGGGTACAAGGTAGTACAGCCCCAATACCACAGGTAAAAAGTAAAAGAGAAATAAGAGGCTGCTAAAGACCATTTCTTCCCCTCCCAGTTATTATAGCAGCAGGCGCCCAAGGGCGCCTGCCATTCTAAAAAGCTTCGTTAAATACTGCCTCAATAGCCTCGGCATCGGGGTAGGTGATGTAAATGATAATGTCCCCCCGGATGGTGATGATGGCGTTCTGCACTTTCTCGGCCTGGTCAGCCAAGTAGCTTTCCCAGAGAGCCAGCTGGGAGGCCAATTCCGCCTCCAATGCCTCCTGAATAGTCTCCATTTTTCCCGGGGCGGCCTTAATCAGGGCAATTTGATCGGAACTGACCATCATGCTGGCCTTGATGACAAAGCCTTCTTCCACATCTGCCTTGTCTAACTGGGCCAGGACATATTCGGCACCTTCACCCTTGAGATCGGTGACTACATAGCCGGGTAACTCTTCAGCTGCAAAGTCAGCATCCTGATATCCAACTGCCTTAAGGTCCCAGACAATCTTTTCCTTGATTCCGGTATAGATTTCTTC
>DAIOXA010000134.1:5318-5559 GCA_036758185.1 Bacillota bacterium | reverse complement strand
GGCCAGGGAAGCCAGTCTGCGCCGATCCATGTTCTTGTACAGGGAGTTGCCTACACCGGCAAAGGATCCCAGTACTTTTCTTTTGGCCAGACTGTTCTTGATATCCAGGGGGCGGATTACCGCCCGGCGTTCTACTAGGACATCCCAACCAAATTTCTTGTAGCCAGGATAGGAGTTGGCGTTGGCAAAGCCCAGGATGACATCGATTCCAAGTTCCCTTGCTCGGGCGATATTGTGTTCT
>DAIOXA010000134.1:2029-5296 GCA_036758185.1 Bacillota bacterium | reverse complement strand
GCCCTGGCGTTGATACTCTGGGTGGGTCATGGTCTTGATGGACCAGGCACCCAGGTAGCGCTTATTATTAATCTGCAATGGCACTGGCATCAGGCAGTCTGCGGCCACAACCTTGTCCCCGTCCTTGGCGACATGGAAGAAGTGGCTTCCCTGGGGATTGTAGATATTCTTTTCAAACAGCCATCGGAACATGGCTTCATCAGTTACGGCATGATCTTTGTATATGGCATGGCTTAGATCAACAAAGCTGACGAAGTCGCGATCAAAGTCCAGCTGAGATATCGGGTATTTCATTGCAATCACCCCTCGCTTTCGATATAGAAATACTATCACTTACAGGATATGGAATGCAAATTCCCCTGGTCACTCTTCCAGCTTATTCTGCCCGCTCTGGAAAAAATTGCTTCTCCAGGCAGGGATTCTCGGGTGCTATGTGGAATTACTCAAAAAATGGCAGGAGAGGGGAATAGCATATGCTAAAAACCGCCATCATAGCCGATGACGATCCTATATCCCGCGCCAGAGTCGAAGAGCTGGCTATTCAGCAAAACTATAGAATCATCGCATCGGTGAATAACGGCGCCGATGCGGTTGAAAGAATTTTGCAGCACCGGCCCGATAAAATTTTCTTAGATGTCATAATGCCAAAATTGGATGGCCTCGGGGTATTAGAAGAATTGGCTAATCTAGAGGATTATAAGCCAGATATCACCATGGTTACTTCATACCGACGGCGAGAGATAATAGAGCACGCCCTCAAGCTAGGAGCTAAGGATTATCTGATTAAGACCCCAGCAGGTCTACAGAAGGGTGACAACCTTCTCTTCGACTAATTGAATTGGGCACCGAGCGTCGGTGCCCATTACCTAGTGCCTTACAGTTGGACGGAGTGTGTCCAGCAGCCCCAGGACTATGTGGGCAAGGCCGAAACCTAGGACACCGCTACCGAGTTTGCCGTCTATTAACCAGCCTACCAGAGATACAACTACGCCAAGACCGACGACTATCCAGCTTGTTGTCATTCAATCCCTCCTCATTAATATAGTATGTATATATTGTTACCAACACGGTGGGGCACAATACTGTAGCTACTGAACCATGGGGGTGTTGTGGAAATGGGGATTCATATCGACGTCGAACCTGTCAAAACCTTAATTACTCAACGGGAATCCTATTCCCAGATTGCGGAGAATCCCGGTTTTAAATTATATTGGCAGAGCCAGGGTAGGGGCCCAGGAGAAGTGGCCCTGGCCTTGGCCGTGGACGACCACAGCCGAGCGGCTGCCCTGGACCAGGACAGACCTGATGGAAAGAGCATCCTCAACAGTCTTGGCCGCATATCTGGCGCATCTTTGGAGCAGCAGGTGGCGAGGCATTTACCCACCGCAGTGGCGGATTTCCAGGTTACCTTTGTTCCTGGCGGCGATGCTCCCCTGGTGGCAGAGGGGAACATAGTGGCCGTCAATGTCTTTGCCCTGGAACAAAAACTGAACAAGCTGTTCTTGGGGGACTTTCCCCTTCTCTCATTATTGGCCAACAGGATTCACCGCTTGGCAACCCAATCTTTATCTCCGGCCATACAGGGAACAACCTGTTCCCGTGTTGTCAGCAATTTTCTGGGCAAGCTATTGCGGGAAGGAAGTGCAACTCTTTTCTTTACTATGCCAGTTTCTGGATCTGTCTACCAAGAATGGTCAAGGGCCGAAGCCCAAAGGGATGCCCAGGTGGATATGTTGCGCAACTATCTGCAAGTTCTGGACGGGGACATGGCACCCCTGGCTTTGGCCCGGGAGCTGGAACAGACCTTTGCCCTGCCTGGGAATGCCGGCCTTGCTGCCAGATATCCCTTGGGAACATGGCTCTGCCAAGTAATTGAGGGTGCCTTTGGCCGCAGTCAATTGCTCGATATGTTTCAACAACCCCAGGACTTTTTACCTACTTTTGAAAAGGCCCGGAGCAAATTTGGTTTGACGGAAAAGTATAGTTTAGGGTGGTCCCAATGAATTGGCTCCAGTTAATTGAGCGTCGCCGCTCAGTGCGTCAGTTTGAATCAGGAATGGATGGCGCCACTATAGCTCGGGTAACGGGGATCTGCCAAGGCGAGGAGAGCTTTAACTCATCCCTCCTAGAGCTGAGATTGCTGCCGGGGGCTAAGGCCAAGGCAGCTGTCGGGAGTTTCTTGGGATTTGGGCGAGTCCTGGCGCCCTGGTACATCGCCGCCATTGCCCCAGCAGATAAGGCCTCTTTGCTGAATCTGGGATACTGTACCCAACGGGCGCTGCTGGAAATGACTGCTCTGGATTTGGGCACTTGTTGGCTAGGCCACCTGGCCAATAGGGAACGCTACGCTGCCGACTTGGGACTGGAGGAGGGTCTGGGGGTGAGGGCACTGGTGGCCTGGGGCCGACCCCGGGTTAAGAGCAACTCCCTTCTCTCAGGTAAGCGAGTGTTGCCGGGCAAATTAGCGGTGTTTGACGACAATTGCCGCGACAGCATGCCCTGGCGCGCCGTTTTAGAAGCTGTACGCTGGGCTCCTTCGGCCATTAACCGTCAACCTTGGCGGTTATGGTTTACTACAGAGGCAGTCCATCTGTACAGCACCTCAAAGCTTCTAGCCCGGGGGTATACACCTATAGAAATGGGGATTGCCCTCTGTCATATTGAATTGGCCTGTAAACAGCTGGCTATCCCCGGGAAAATAATGATTGCAGACCATCCTCTGCGGCGAGGATGGGAATATTGGGCCTCTTTTGTTAGAGATTAAGAGAACCAACCCCGGTTCTCTTTTTGGCTAAATGGGAAGGCAGGTGGAAACATGGCAAGATTGAAGCAGGTCAAGATGTATACCGATGGTGCATGTTCCGGCAATCCTGGTCCAGGAGGCTGGGCAGCCATCTTGATATTTGGCCCCCATACCAAGGAAATCTGCGGTTTTGAGGCTGACACCACTAACAACCGCATGGAAATGACTGGGGTTATTCAGGGATTTAGGACTCTGAGGGAGCCTTGCCGCGTCACGGTGTACAGCGATTCTGCCTTGGTGGTCCGGGCCTTCAACGACGGCTGGCTGGATAATTGGCAGAAAAGCCAATATAAGCAAGGCAAGGTTAAGAATATCGACCTTTGGCAGGAGCTCTCAGCTGTCATTAAGCCCCATGAAGTTAAGTGGGTTTGGGTTAAAGGCCATGCCGATAACGAGCTGAACAATCGTTGCGACGAGTTAGCCCGCCAAGCTATTGTCGACAATACCGATTCGGCCGGGCGGTG
>DAIOXA010000134.1:301-2019 GCA_036758185.1 Bacillota bacterium | reverse complement strand
ATGACATGCTTTTTTGGTTCATACTCTACATAATCTTGATGGGCCTAGAGGTAGTTAGATTTTTCCTGCTGGAAACTACCCTGGAGCCGCTAATAGCCCAGGGTAATGTTCCTCACCATTCCTTGTATCGGTTTAGAGCGTTAAACATAAAATGGTACAAATGGCTGCTGCACAGTCTCAAGGATTGGCTAGTGCTGGGTGCATTGGGTATAATCGCTACCTGGGAGCTACTGGGGCATGTCCCCCTGCTCTTGCCCGTCGGTATGGGAATCCTGGCGCTGTTAATCTTGATCCGCTCCTATGCGTCGGGAATATTGTGGCTGTACGCCATGGGTACTAAGGCGCCGAGGGCCTTGTTTATGCTGGCCCTGGGCTTGTCGCTTTCCAGCACTGAGAGAGTCAGCAAGCGAGTGCTCCTGTGGAGTGGGGCCTTTATCCTTACAGGCTGTGCACGCCTTTGGAGCTGGACTATCAGCGGCAGCTGCGATTCCTTGCTCTGGAGTTTGGTGACCCTAATATTGGGTTTTGTTTCCCTGATCAAGGCCATCGACAATGGGCAAGAATTGGAGGGCGGTAGCAATGCTGAAACGGCTGGTTAAACACAATTCTGGGTACTATGCCCTAATTAGCAATTTTGAAAAACGAGGGTGGGGACGCATGCTCTACAATCCCCAAGTCCCCCAACACATCGACTCCAATCATGCCGAAGGACTCCTTACCAGCCTCCGGGCCTTACCGGGAGTTGTGGCGGAAGTGGAGGAATTTTACCGTGGACATGGGCTTACCCCCAGGATTCGCATCAATCAATTTGACCGGCCCCAGGGGATGGAATCATTCTTAGCCCAACGGGGCTATGTAATTCGGCCCGCCTCCTATCGCATTATGCTCTGGGACAACATTCCCTTTGAGCCGATGCTGCGGCCAGGGATTACTGTAGAGAAGGTTGGGACCCACAACCGTCCCGAGGCTTTGCACATCGTCTCGGGGGAAAGGTCTTGGGGTCCCCCCGAGGTAATTGCCGCTGTATTTGCCCGGGAGTTTGCCAGTGCGAATATCGATTATTACTTGGTCCGTAGAGGCGGCTTGCCAGCGACAACGGGATTTCTCTATTACCAAGGGGGTTTGGCGAAAATTGAAAATGTCCGCACCCTTCCTCAGCATCGTGGGCAAGGCTGTGCTGCTGCCCTGGTCAGGCATGTTCAAGGGGAATTCACCGGCCGGGGCGGTGAGGGTCTATACCTGCTGGCTGGGGACGCCGTCATGGGACTGTATCAAAAACAGGGCTTTGTGGACCTGGGAAGAATCCAGGAAAGTAACGCCTTTGTGCCAAAACAGTAGTGCCCCTGAGGGCACTGTTTCTTCTCAATCAGTATTATTAGTTTCCCAGCATTGGCTGAGGGCCAAATTGAGGGAGGGGATAGAATGTTTGAGTTATCGGGAAGAGTGGGAGGCGCCATCGGGGGTTTTTCTGTTAGCTGTTCGGACCAGGGCGGCGCCATTTACGGCAGGATTGGCGGTGTCTTCCGGGGCGGCGACATCAACTTGCGCTACGAAGACGATGCTGTCAGGGGTCGCTTGGGGGGCGCTATCATCGGCAAGGACGTCGAGCTGGAGCGGCAGGAAAACACCCTTTCTGGCCGTCTGGGCGGCATGATTGACGGTAAGTATCTGTTTCTCGGTACCGACGGGCATAAGATTTGGGGTCGGGTAGGTGGAGA
>DAIOXA010000134.1:0-291 GCA_036758185.1 Bacillota bacterium | reverse complement strand
TTTCTGCCGGTGGCGTGTCAGTACATTCACTCCTGACTATTCCTGCCGCACGGGGACTTTTCCATAAGGCCATCAGTGAGTCCGGTGGCGGTAGAGACGGCGTTCTTACCGGCAGGCTGGGGGGAGAGGTCATCGGCCATGATGTCGATATCCATGCTTCTGGCGCCGATCCCCTCTTAGCAGGGCTTATTGCCTGTTTGACCTATTATTATTATCAAGTCACTCAATCTAGGAGTTCCGGGGGATCCAGCGGCGGTGGCCACTGAGTGAACTACCCACATTTATCTGAGG
>DAIOXA010000133.1:4571-5693 GCA_036758185.1 Bacillota bacterium | reverse complement strand
AAGGGCTGTTATGATGCCAACAAGGAGAAATTTGCCCCCTTGCCCGGAGTCAACGTCGATGAGGGCTATGTCGAGGAAATTATCGCCAAGGTCACCCACAAGACCTACTTCTCCAGCATGATTCTGGACACCGACTATTATGCCAAGGTGCTGCCCTAGCCATGCTAATAGAAGAGCTCCCCTTAATTTTTTTCTCAAGGGGAGCTCTTTTTAATTGAGGTAAACGGGAATGTCGAATTTCAGATTACGGGTGCTCACCTGTCTGTAGAACTGGTGGATGTAGCTGGTCTGCTTAAAGGCCCAGCCAATGTCGGTGGCGTACTGATGGATGCCAGGGGTCTGGGGATTCCAGCGCATTTTGTACAGGGTATCCTGGCGGTAGGTGGCGTGGTTTACATAAGTTTCACCGGCGAACTTGGCGCCGCCGATGATGGCCTCCTCCGGGGAAAACCAACCTTGGTTGTATGCGTATTGGGCGCCTAAGTGATCTGGGTTGCTGTCTCGGGCGCCGATGCCGAACATATTGTAGACAATTTTGGCCTTCCGGCCATCCTGCGGATCAAAGAGGATGCCCCGGGCCAAGGTGCTTGTCCCTCTACCAGTTTCGTGCAGAGCCAGGGAAGTGAGGAAAATTTCATTGATGCCGTGTTGTTGGCTGGCCAGGTAAAAGGCGGCCTCTGTGCCATCAAGGATGCCCGCGCCTTGGAGGATTTCTTTAAGGTCATTTACCGTTACCCCGGACGGGCCGGACAGAGTGAGGAATTGCAGTATGTTGCGACTGTCGACATTCTCCAGCCAGTCTGGCTCTGGTTCAAAGACCCAGTCGGCATATTTTCCACATACCCAGCCACTGATACTTTCCTGGGTGATTTTAAACCAGTAACCCTCGGTGCCGGGTTCAGTACCATCAATGCCCTTGTGGTATTCCTCTACGCTAAAGGATTCGCCCACGTTGACAGTTAGTAAGTGCTCGCCCTGGGTAGTGGGTTGCGCCCGCATCCGCAGGGTAGTTGCTGCCACAATTTCCATGACCTGTAATGCTAATTCCTCGGGTACAAACTTGGTGGGGTCGACGTAGTTTTGCACTTCCTCCCGTGGGGGGCTTGTCCAGCCTTGGCCAGT
>DAIOXA010000133.1:0-4561 GCA_036758185.1 Bacillota bacterium | reverse complement strand
CATGCTGACATCCTATAGCGTCATCACCATATTCTTCAGAGTCATGTCATAATGGGAAAAGGTGATGACGCTATAGGATGTCAGCATGGCGCCAACAGCCTCATTGAAGGTTTCAGCCAGCTCATCCAGCGAAGCATAGGGGATGCCGGCGAAGATACCCTCCAGGAGCGCTAGCTGGCGGCTGCGGATGAGCAGGTTGTAGGCATCCATTTCCAGACCCATTCCCTTGCCGTGCTGGGCGAAGAGGCCCTCCAGATCCTGAGGGCTTTCGGCCAGATTGACCAGCATCAGGACTTGGTCAATCTGGGACAAGAAATTCGCCATTTCCTCTGCTAGAATCGCCGCCAAGATCTGGATATTGGCATAGCCAGCGCCCCGTCGTGCAAAGACTGCCTGGACAACGAGGGTTTTGCTGCTGCTCCCCAGAACATTGTATTGGCCCAGATCCAGTTCCAAGATGAGGGCGTGTTCTTCCAGCACCAGACGCAGGGCGGTGGCGTTGGCCACTGAATTGGCCTCATGCAGGATAATTAGTTGGGGATTGTCCGTAAGCCACTGTACCTCTTCGGAAAAGGCTGTACGCAGGGCTTCGCCATTGGCAAACCCATCGCCTCGGCGCTGGAGGATATTGGCGGCCGCCAGGCCTTTGCCATAGTCGCTGAGTTCTCTATACTTGTCCATATTCAACTCTAGAGCAGAAACATGTCTTTCTATGGCCTCCCGCAAGGTCGGGGCGCTAGCGGCGGCATTCGGCCAGGGCAAGCTCTGCGGGATTGCCGATTACTTTGTCGGTAAATACCAGCTCGCCGTTTTCCATGGTGACCTCCCGGACCTTTTCTACATCAGCTAGTATAGCCTGGGCGCCGGCAGTGAAGGCATGGATGTCGAATTGCTTTCCCGCCAAGGTGGCATCGACATAATGATCCAGCACCGAGTCATAGTCTACATAGCCATTGCCGTCATCTAGCACAATTGTTACTGGATGTTTAATGTATTCATCATAAAGAGGGGCTTTGCCGCCAAGGATTTTGTCTACGTAGGAATCCAATAGGGCATCGTAGTCGTATTGAAATAGTTGATTTCCGTCATCGGTGATAAGGCCTATTACTTGGGCATGAGCAATGCTGGGTAGGGCGAAGATAAGCAGAGCCAAGAGTAGCGAAAGAATTATTAGTGGCTTAGTTCGTCTAATGATGACCACCCCCTGATGTGTTAGCCACTTATCTCACCCTGACATTGCTCTCTTTGGCTTGGTTTTCCAGGACAACGCCCTGGAAATTCTTGTTTTCAGGACGATATCTCAATTCAACGTCGCCAATTTTGACGGTGTACTTGCTTTGATCGGGGTCATGGAGAGTGACCAAGACCACTTTGTACCCTGGCAGGCCGGGAGCATCCCCAATAACTCTAAACTCCTTAACATCACTTAAGGCATTAACAGCAACCTTAAAGGTCCTAGTTCTGGTCTGGTATCCGTTCTTAATGGCCTTAACGGTAATGGTGGCAGTGCCGGATTTTTTCCCCTCCACTTTTAGGGTACTATCCAAAAGCGACACCGTTGCCACACTGGTGTCATTAGAGCTGACGCTGAGTTTGGCGTCGGTGGGGTCGGGTCTGAGGTTCTTGGTGCCGGAATCCCCCACCAGCAAGCTGATGGCGCTGAGGTTGTTGAGGCCAACGGTGGGAAGGGTAGGCTCCGGCTCAGGTTGAGGCTCCGGTTCTGGCTCTGGTTCCCGGATGTATTCCTCACCGGCAATCATGGCCATGAGGCCTTCCTCTATTTCGATAGTTGCCGGGGGCCTGTCCATGGTTACGCCATCGTGGTTGATGACGGCCTTTTCGACCTGCCCACGACCGGTAAAGCCAGCCCGGGCGTTGAGTTCGACGTACTCCACAAGGGTATCTTCTGCCAGCATGATGCTGACCGCAGTTTCCATGGGAGGCACCAGGAGCTTTTCCATGCTGCCGGCATGGAACTCCAGGAAAATACCATGGGTGCGGCAGGTAACTTGTCCCAATTGGCCCTGAAGGAGAATGAGGCCGGGGACATTGAGGTCGACAACGTCGACCCTGCCATTACCTGTAAGGTAAAAGATGGCGTCGACAACCGCTGTATTCACTGTGACGTCCGTGGCTAGATCCACAACGGCCCCGGCGCTAAGTATGTTCACCGCCTCAATGCTTCCCCGGGCAACCATGATATCTGCCTTGGCTGTAGCATCGATGGAATTAAAATCCCCCAGTAGCAGGACTCTCTTGGTGGTATTGACCCGAATGTTTTTAAAGCCCAGGGCAAGGTGGGCCAGGTCGTCTTCCTGCAGGGTTACTTCCCCGTTAATATCCACCAGGTCTGCAGTGGTCTGCCCTTGGGCGATGATGGTAAGGGCGCCGTCATTATTCTCAATGATTATGTTCCCCACCTTGCAGTCCTTCAGCAGAAGTTTATAGTCGCCGCCTCCGCTGATGACCATGTCCCCCTGTACTTCTACCTGGTTGAGGGTGACGACGTCATGGTCAATTTCTTGCGTCAGGTAGAGGTTGCCGGTGACCAAGGTATTCTGCAGGGTGACATCTGATGTGCTGATGGTGGTTGCGCCGTCGATAATTTCCATCGCTGGTGGGCCATAGGTCCCGGGGTCTTTGATGATTGCCGCTGCAGAGGGCAAGCCAGCGTACTGGTAAATCAGGAACCCCCCGATGAGAAAGTTAATTGCCAAGGAAAGAGCCAAGAATAATGAAGTTGTTCTTTTCAAGTAACACCATCCCTTGCACGCAGTTTAAGATTAGATTCGACAAAGGGCCTGCTACTCCTGCCTTTTTTGCTTATTCTTTGGGCCTTTACCCTTTCCAAAATATGGTTTTTGACGACCCAGGTACACCTTGATGGAGGCCAAGAGCAGCGTTCCATAATTACCCTTTTGAAAATGTAGAATTATAGTTTATAATTGAATAAGATTTATTAGGGCATGTGGGCCATATGAAATGAGGTGAACTGATGATTAGAGCCAAGAGAATTGCTGCGACGACGATTATTGTCGTTGTAGGTCTGGCCTTGACTGCAATCAGTCCCGTCCACACCCAGCCTCGGTTGGTCACCATTATAACCAAGCATGGCGTCCAGGATATCGAGACCACGAAAACAGTGGTGGCGGATATTCTGACCGAAGCCGATATTGTCTTGGACAGCCAATATGAGATTACATCTCCCTTATTGCAAGAAGAGTTGGACATACCGTACATCATCATCAAGCGAGGCGCCGATGTTACGGTGAGGGTCGATGGAGAAGAATTGAGGGCAATAACCTGGGCCGACACTGTGGAGGCCCTCCTTCAGGAGCTGAATATCGAGATCGACGATGACTTAGTCAGCGTCCCCCCGGAGGAGGTTGTGACCACCGGAATGGCCATCGACATCGTCCGGGTGGACAGGGAGCTGGTCAGTGAAGAGGTGGTCATCGCCGCCCAGACTACGTACAAGCGGGATTCTAATCTGGACTTGGGTAAGGAAAAGGTACACACCCAGGCCCGGGATGGCAAGAAACTCCTGACCTATGAAATCATCTACCACGATGGCGTCCAAGTTGCCCGCAATCTGTTGGCGGAGGAAGAGATAGCTCCGGCCATCACCGGCATTGTCCTCAGGGGAACCAGAGACATCGTCTCGCGAGGCGCCCAAGAAGTAGTCGAAGGCATCGCATCTTATTACGGCGTCGAATTACACGGCCGCCGAACCGCTAGTGGCGCACCCTTCGACATGTATGCCTTTACCGCCGCCCATCGAACACTGCCCTTCAAAACCAAGGTCAGGGTGACCTTTCTCACCACTGGCAAGTCTGTGGTGGTGGAAATCAATGACCGAGGACCCTTTATTGCTGGGAGAATCATCGACCTTTCAGCAGCGGCGGCCAAAGAAATTGGACTGTATCCCTACGGCATCGGCAAGGTAAAAATTGAAGTGCTAAAATAGCTATCAGGGGGCAACCCCTGATTTTTTATTCCCCTGGTGTATTCAGGTTGGCCAATGTACATCATCGGCACTGCCATCATGAAGGCCCTGGATTTAGGTGTAGGCCCGCACTGGTCTCAACATCCAGGAGGCAGAGTCCTGAAGCTGCTTTTCTCGGAGGATAGCGCTGTTTGGGGGGCGCAATTGGTGGGTTCCGATAGCTTTGCCAAACGCGTCGATGTCTTTGCTGCGGCAATCCAATCCCGCAAATTCTACCTCGAGCCGTATAGTTTCGTTAAAAAAATGAGAACTTCCGTTCTCATAGACTAAAGTTCTCCTTATCCTATTCTACATAGACCTTGCCCACCAGCCAGTTGACAAATCTATTGGGCAGCAACCTGTGCAAGAGGACAAAGAGCTTGTATTTGACGCCAATGGTATATAAGGGCTTGATCCGGGGCTTATTGGCAATCCTGTACACTACCTGGGCTATTGTCTCAGGCTTCATTCCCCTTTGCTCGTCTATTTCCATGACGGCGACGCTGCGGGCGATGGCGCCGGCGTAAATGTCATCCCCG
Source organism: Bacillota bacterium (assembly GCA_036758185.1). Classification (GTDB taxonomy): domain Bacteria; phylum Bacillota; class Proteinivoracia; order UBA4975; family UBA4975; genus DAIOXA01. The sequence continues at coordinate 37 of DAIOXA010000133.1, read as the reverse complement.
ACCTGGGACTTGGCCCGAGCATCGGTAAAGTCCGTCT
>DAIOXA010000132.1:0-5712 GCA_036758185.1 Bacillota bacterium | reverse complement strand
AAGGGTGACTTACCCAAGCTGGCGGCAGCGGAATACAACTTGGCTACCCGAGCTGGGTTGCCTGCTCTCCTGAAGAAAGAGGAAAAGCAGCCGGTAAAGGAAGTTTCACCGCCAGCCAAGAAACCCGTTACCGAGGATATAACGGGAATTGATATCCTGGAACTGGAAGACGCGGTGAGGGCACTGTGGGCAGAAGAAATCTATGCTGAAACCGGCATGGGCTGCGCCGGCCCCGTCATCATGGTAGCCCCTGAGGACAAAGAAAAGGCCAGGGCAGCCCTGGCCGAGAAAAAATATCTGTAGTTACAATGATGCCCCACCACACAATTGCGACACCAGGGTCCGTCCCCGGTGTCGCATTAGTGACCTTCCAGGGGGATTATCGCCACATCCTCATGGGAACGCAAATACTCGTATACATCTATCCCCCACTGGTCCACCCAGTTGTTGCGGGTGGCAAAATCCTCCTCAAATAGCCAGTCCGTTATATCAAAGACCAGTACATCCTCGTCCTCAAAGAGCTTATATTCGTCCAGTTCTAGTATATTGTAAAGCTCTGAGGCAACCTCGATAAACTGCTCCCCATCTGGTTCTGTACTCTTTTTAAATCCCTGCACGTACATTGCAGAAACAATATCAATAGTCATCTCATCCGGATACTCAAAAGCAAGGACATCCATTGTAGGATCATAGTCCCAATAGGACTCTGGTCTTACGAGATAATTTAATTTAACCAGGTAAGGTTTGCTGGGGTACGTAAGGGGCTCAAGGGCTTCTATATCTATTCTCAGGCCCAAGTCCGCCAAATTAGAACCCTGCAGTATTACCGGCTCTGGTTCCGGATTCGGAACCAGAGCCTGGGGAGCACAACCTGCCAACATAGCACCGAGTAAGAGAAACAGAATAATTTTTCGCAAGGAAATGACCCTCCTAGTAATTTAGTGTATTCAACACAGGGCGATAGTCATAGCTTTATCGGCAACTAGTTCATATGAACAACACAAGAAGGTTGCGACTGGGAATTATCATTATTTTCGGTAAACACGTAGGTTCCTCAAGTAATATCCCTGATCTAAATATCCATCTAAGGAATATTGTTCATTGCTCCCATATGTCGGGTCATGGATGGCATAATACTCGTATAAATGGCCTTGGCTCATAATGCAAGTATATGCCCAACAAACTACATAATGTAGACCGCCCGTGGGTTTTCTATACCCAACGATAACGGGATTACCCTTTCTCAACTCACCTAATATCCATGCTTTCCCCCCGGATTCAGGTATCGGGTTTGCGTTAAATTCAGGACCGTAAGTAAACCCATATATGCTTTCTGGAGCATACCAATGAAAGTCACATGCGTAATCACCTAGCTTAGTATTAGCTTGCCCGGGATTATCATTGGAGCCTAAATAATTAGCCACCATTGTAAAACTCGTTAACGCGCAACCTGCACTGCCGATAGTCAAGCCACAGGTCTGCATGATGTGATTGCTCCATGATTGCTCATTTTGATAGTAATGAGGGACCTGTAAATTAATCGCTTCGATTATCGTTATATCTAATGGGTCTATCTCTTCTTCAAAAAGATACAATAAGTCTTCAACCGATAAAGCCTCATGGGAATATTCTTCTGCGGGCCTCATACCATTTTTAAAAGACTTCGTTTCTTCGATAGGAATGCTGCTAAGTCCTGAATTATCTATGGGCGGCTCACTAAAGCTAGCGACATTGCGTAACCCTACTAAAGAAGCTAACAGGAACACCAGCAAAATTAAACATACACCTTTTTTAGCCATAGAAAATCCTCCTCCGCCTTATTATTCAACAAGCTCTGTCTTGTGATTAACACTGACATGCAGGGACTATTTTGACTAGAAAATTAGTGACCTTCCAGGGGGATTATCGCCACATCCTCATGGGAGCGCAAATATTCGTATACATCTATCCCCCACTGGTCCACCCAGTTGTTGCGGGTGGCAAAATCCTCCTCAAATAGCAAGTCCGTAATATCAAAGACCAGCACATCCTCGTCCTCAAAGAGCTTATATTCATCCAGTTCTCGTATATTGTAAAGCTCTGAAGCAACCTCTATAAACTGCTCCACATCTGGTTCCGTACTCTTTTTAAATCCTTGTACGTATAACGCGCGAACAGTCTCGATAGATAACTCCTCTGGATAATCAAAAGCAAGCACATCCATTGTAGGATCATAGGTTCCATAGACATCTGCCACTAAGAAATAGTTTAATTTAACCAGATAAGGTTTACTGGGGTAGGTAAGGGGTTCAAGGGCTTCTATATCTATTCTCCGGCCCAAGTCCGCCAAATTGGAACCCTGCAGTATTACCGGATCCGGATTCGGGGAGGTCGGCCCCGACAGTGGTGGTAAAGCTATCCAAGTAGCGATAAAGCTAAAGAGGAGCAAGAAAGAGGTCGCTATAACTAATTGGACATTTTTGCCGATTATGCGCGCACTTTTCCCCTTCTTGCCAGAGTGGACGGAACGCATGCGTTGGATTGTCTGGGAAATTAAACCTTCGGGCCTTCTAATTCTACCCTGGTCCATGCTCCGCAGTAATTTTTCCAGGTCACGGTCCATGTTCATAACAACACCTCCAAACGATTTTTTAGGTTTCTTCTAGCCCGATGCAAGCGGGACTTAATGGTGCCTGAGGGAACATTAAGCAAGGCGGCAATTGTCTCAATGCTGTAATTCTCGAAGTAATGGAGAAGCAGGGGGATGCGCTGGGCTTCCTTGAGTTCATTTACCGCCCTTCGTACCAACGAGTCCTTCTCCTGGTTGGTAACGATGTCTTCGGGGCTTGGTGAAGAAGGAAAATCTAGGCGATGATGGGCTAATGCTTTCAACCAGCGACCGCGGCGGCGATACAAATCCCGTTGAAGATTGGCGGCAATGGTAAATAGCCAACCCAGAATTGTGTCCTCGGCTTTGCACTTGTGGAAATTGCGAACTGCCTTTAGCCAGGTATCTTGGAACAGCTCGGCAGCGCCGTCGGCGTTTCCACTTAGGTGATAACAAAAGCGGTACAGGGAATCGGCATGCAGGTGGACAAGCTCATCCAAGAGTCCCAGCTCGCCCTGCCGGCACAGCTCGATGATCCGCGCTTCATCCATGGAGTCCCCTCCCTTCATAAGGTAAGACGAATGGCGTCGGCAAGAGTTCCCAATCTGTATGATTTCATTTTACTACCTCTTTTCTGGGTAAGAAATGCATTGTCCTTTTTCGGGAGGTAAGCTTATTATATATATTGGAGATTCCGAGGTTGCGAGTAGGATTAGCCAATAGAACTTAGAAAAGGCTAGGTGGTCTAATGAAGATTGTTGGGATAGATGACGGTAGACAAAAGTCTCTGTACACTGAAAAGGTGCTACGGAGGTTGCCTGATTGGTTTGGCATTGAGACAGCCCTTGCGGATTATGTGGCCGGTGTGTCAAAACTACCCTTCTGGGTAGCCATGGACGGAGATGACTGTGTAGGAGTAGCAGCGGTTAAAATCCATCATGGTCATACCGGGGAGATCTATGTCATGGGCATATTGCCGGAATACCACCGGAGAGGGATTGGTATGCAGCTAATGGAGGCCGCTGATATTTATTTCAAGGGAAACGGGTGCAAGTACGTAGTAGTCAAGACCCTGAGTGCGCTGGTAAAATCTAATCATTACCACCGCACCCGTAAATTTTATCTATCGGTTGGATTTGAGCCCCTCATAACCCTTACAGAAGTGTGGGATGAGGATAACCCCTGCTTGATTATGATTAAGAGGATATGAGCAATGGCGCAGCTGGAACCAGTTCGGGAAATGTGCTAGTGTATATGTATTCACGAAGGGAGGTGTGATTATGCCATTGCCAAACTGTCCAAGCTGTGATGGGGGCTACCCCTATCAAGATAGGGGGCTGATGGTCTGTTCCCAGTGCGCTTTTGAGTGGAACCCAGAGGAACAGCAGCGCGACGAAGAGGTAATCACAGATGTCCATGGCAATGAATTGACAGATGGGGATTCTGTAATTGTAATTAAGGATTTAAAGGTCAAAGGATCATCTTCAATGGTTAAGAGGGGCACCCGGGTAAAAACCATAAGGTTAGTTCATAATGCCAGTGATGGACATGACATAGATTGTAAAATAGATGGATTTGGTGCCATGAAGTTAAAGTCCGAGTTCGTTAAAAAGGGATAACTTATATGCCAATAGAGGGATTCAGGGAGGCCCTGGTATGGGACGCAAGCTTAAGTACGGAAACATGACCCTTTATATAATAATCGCATTGGGACTGATCCTGTCCCTCATTGCTCCCCGCATTGCCCCCCTTATTGAAGCGGGGTATTCCCAGTCTATGTACAAATGGTTAGTACGGCCATATAGTCAAATGACAGGCTTTCTTCCCTTTTCTTTGGCAGAAGTCGTCGTGGTGGCGGCCACTCTCTTTGCTGTTTATACAGTTGTCCAATTGATCCGGAAACTAACAAGGGCCCCGCAGAAAACCCTGCGCAAGGCTCCCAAGGCCTTGGCCAAGGCAGCCCTGTTGACGGCTCTGGTCTATGTGGCCTTTAACATGCTCTGGGGCCTTAACTATAGCCGGCTGTCCTTTGCTCAGATTTCGGGTCTGCCGGTACAGCCGGGGACGGCGGCGGAACTAAAGAACTTAGCCCTGACCCTTACAAATAAGGCAAATGCTTTGCGCCAGCAGCTAGATGAGGATTCTCAGGGGATAATGGTCCTGTCCGATGGCGTCAGAGGGGCGCTGGCCCGGGCAGATAAGGGCTATGGTAAGGCCGCCATGCAGTACCCTGAATTGGGGGGAGCATACGGCAGTCCCAAGGGCGTGTTCCTATCCCGGTATTGGTCCTACACCGGTATCACCGGCATGTACTTCCCCTTTACCGCCGAGGCCAATGTCAATATCGACATCCCCCATTTCATGCTGCCATCCACCGCCACCCATGAGATGGCTCATCAGCGGGGCTTCGCCCGGGAGGACGAGGCGAATTTCTTAGCTTACCTTACCTGCATCTTGCATCCTGATGTTGACTTTCAATACTCTGGAACTGTCCTAGCTCTTCTCAATGCCATGAATGCCTTGTATCGGGCGGATCCCGATGCCTACAAGGAGGTGCGGGTCCTTTACAGTGACGCCCTCAACCGGGACCTTCTGGGCTGGTCTGAATACTGGCGGCGTTTTGAAGGACCAGTGGAGCAGGCATCCAACAGGATCAACGATTCCTATCTCAAGGCCAACCGCCAGCAGGATGGGGTCCAGAGTTATGGCAGAATGGTAGACCTGCTACTGGCCCATTACCGCACTCTTGGCACGCAATGAACCACAACTGCCCACCACTTCGGCCAAAGCCTTAAAGTGGTGGGCAGTTCACTAACTTCGGCACACCTGTGCATCTTACCTTAGAACTCATAGCGACAGGAATGTCCGGATATTAGAAGGAAGAATATTCAATTATGTAGAATACCCTTGTACAGAGTAATAAGGGGAGGGGTTCTATGTATAAGCTGTATTGCCGGATTTATCAGGGGGTGTTTCGTGCGGCATCTTATTTTCTGCCTTGGTCCCGGCCGGAGCTGCTGGAGGGGGAGGGCAGTCTCGAGAAGCTACCTGGGTTTATGAAATCCCGGGGTCTGGACAATGTCTTGATCGTCACTGATCAGGGCCTGGTGTCCCTGGGCCTGATG
>DAIOXA010000131.1:2879-5714 GCA_036758185.1 Bacillota bacterium | reverse complement strand
GAGACGGCGACCCCCGAAACTGAGGCCTACATGCGGGCCCTGCTCCATCAATTCGAGCGCTACATAAAGATGAGTAAAAAGATTCCCATGGACACCTTGGTTTCCGTCTCTGAGATTGAAGAACCGGGGCGCCTGGCGGATTTAATCACTACCCACCTTACCTTGAAGGTAGAACAGAAGCAGCAAATCCTCGAGGCCGACAACGCCGCCAAGCGCCTAGAACTCCTGACCCAGATTTTAACCCAGGAAAATGAGATGCTGGAAGTGGAACGGCGGCTGGGCGCCCGGGTAAGGAAACAGATGGAGAAAAACCAGCGGGAGTACTACCTGCGGGAACAGATGAAGGCTATTCAACAAGAACTGGGCGATAGAGATGGCGCCTCTGCGGAAGCCGAATCCTTCCGGCAAAATCTGGCCGAGGCTAAGGTTTCAGAGACAACCCGGGAAAAGCTGGAGAAGGAAATTGAGCGCCTGGAGCGCACACCGCTGGCCAGTCCCGAGAATGTTGTCCTGCGCAATTATCTGGATTGGACGCTGTCGCTGCCCTGGGGCAAGAGCAGCCGTGATCGCCTGGATCTAGATAAGGCCGAGAACATCTTGGACCAGGATCACTACGGTCTGGACAAAGTCAAGGAACGGATTCTTGAATTTTTGGCGGTGCGCAAGCTGGCCAAGACACTCAAGAGTCCCATTATCTGTCTCATTGGCCCGCCAGGGGTAGGCAAGACTTCCCTGGCAAAATCCGTTGCCCGCTCGTTGCAGCGTGAGTTTGTGCGGATCTCCCTGGGCGGGGTCAGAGACGAGGCCGAAATCCGCGGCCATCGCCGCACCTATGTGGGGGCGATGCCGGGCAGGATTATTCAGGGCATACGCCAAGCGGGAACTGCCAATCCCGTCTTCCTCCTTGATGAGGTGGATAAGATGAGCACTGACTTTCGCGGCGATCCCTCGGCGGCTCTCTTAGAGGTGCTGGATCCCGAGCAAAATAACTCCTTTAGCGATCACTATATCGAGGTGCCCTTTGATCTTTCCAAGGTCCTGTTCATCACGACGGCCAACGCCCAATACCCCATTCCTCAGCCCCTTCAGGACCGAATGGAAATCATCTATATTTCGGGCTATACCGAAGAAGAAAAGGTGGAAATCGTGCGGCGCCATGTGCTACCCAAACTCCTCAAGGAGCATGGGCTGAGTCGTGATCAGATGAAGGTTTCCCAGCATGCAGTCAGCAACGTCATCCGCCACTATACTCGGGAGGCGGGGGTTCGCGACCTGGAGCGCAACCTGGCCAGGGTTTGCCGCAAGGTGGTTCGGGAAGTGGTCAAGGGTAATGACGGTTTGATCAGGATTACCGTGCAAAATTTACACCAGTACCTTGGGGCGCCCCGCTATAAGCAGCGGGAACAGGAATTTGGGCCGGCGGTGGGTGTGGCCACAGGTTTGGCCTGGACCCAGTTCGGTGGAGATGTCCTAAATGTGGAAGCCACCATCATGCCGGGCAATGGCCGCCTGTTACTGACGGGCAAACTGGGGGACATCATGAAGGAATCTGCCCAGACCGCTTTGAGCTTTGTCCGCTCTCGCAGTGAAAAGCTGAATACCAAAGAAGATTTTTTTCAAAAGCATGACATCCATATTCATGTGCCGGAAGGCGCCATCCCCAAAGACGGCCCCTCTGCTGGGGTAACCATTGCAGTAGCCCTCTTTTCTGCCATCAGCAAAAAGAAACTGCGGCGGCATATTGCCATGACGGGGGAAATAACCCTTCAGGGCAGGGTTCTGCCAGTGGGTGGCATCAAGGAAAAGGTACTGGCAGCTCATCGCAACGGCATCGATACCATCATCTTGCCCAGGGACAATGAGAAGGATAGTGAAGATATCCCCGGGAATATTCGACGGCGTCTCAAGCTGATTTGGGTAGAAGAGATGGATACTATTTTGACTAGGGTTATCATCAATGCAGAAAATCACTAGTGCTGAGTTTGCCCACTGTGTGGGCATGCCGGCTCAATTGCCCCCGACAACCTTGCCGGAAATCGCCTTTGCCGGTCGCTCCAATGTCGGCAAGTCATCCCTCATCAACGGACTTCTTAACCGCAAGGCCCTGGCCCGAACCAGCAGCCAACCTGGCAAGACCCAGACCCTGAACTTTTACCTGGTGAATGAAGAATTCTACCTGGTGGACTTGCCTGGCTATGGTTACGCCAAGGTTCCCCATTCGGTGCAAAACAAGTGGAAGGCCCTGTTGGAGGGTTACTTGGCCCGGCGGGGCACCTTAAAGGGGGTGGCCCTGGTGGTGGATAGCCGCCGCCAGCCCCCCGCATCGGATCTCCAGATGTTTCAGTGGCTGCAACATTACAACAAACCTCTCTTTGTCGTCGCCACAAAGATGGACAAACTCCGACAGCGGGAGTACAAGTCCTCCCTGGATGCCCTGGCTGTCGCTTATCCGGAAGTGCCCGTCATTCCCTTTTCCAGTGTCAAGGGAAGGGGAAGGGAAGAAGTCTGGCGGCAAATTAATACAATCATGCGGGAGGAGGGGGTATAACTGGCGGTCAAAGAACCCTGGGCTTCGGCATCTGAACTGGCCACCGCCCTTGAACTCAAAGTCCTAGGCGGTGGAGATTGGCTGGATAAGGCCATCACCACCGCCGATATCCACCGCCCGGCCCTGGAGATGGCAGGTTTTTTTGACCACTATCCTGGGGAAAGGGTCCAGGTCTTGGGTAATACCGAGAACGACTTTTATAACTCCTTAGACGTAGAAGCCCAGCGGGAGCGGGCCAGCCAACTGCTGCTGGCCGAGACTCCATGCTTGATATTTTCTCGCAATTT
>DAIOXA010000131.1:0-2869 GCA_036758185.1 Bacillota bacterium | reverse complement strand
TGTCTCCTCCCGAGGCCATTGCCCGCCAGGCCCACCTAGCTAAGGTGTCATTACTTGGGACCAGTCTCCCCACCACACGCCTCACCACTCGCCTGGGCCACTGGTTGGACAATGCCCTGGCGCCTCGCCAGACCTTGCATGGCGTTTTGTTGGATCTCTTTGGCGTCGGCGTACTGCTGACGGGTGAGAGCGGCATCGGTAAAAGTGAGACGGCCCTTGACTTAATTAAGATGGGCCATCGTCTCATTGCCGATGACGCCGTGGAAATCCGGCGGCCTTCGGAAAATATCCTTGTGGGTAGGTGTCCTAGAGTACTGACCAACTTGTTGGAAATCCGGGGCTTGGGCATTATCGATGTCGTCAAGGTGTTTGGGGTCGGCGCCGTCCGCCCCGACAAGCGAGTGGAGTTAGTGTTGCGCTTTGAAAACTGGCAGGAGGGGGCGCCCTACGATCGTCTGGGTTTTGATAACAAGTACGAAGAGCTTCTGGGAGTAAAAGTGCCGACAATTTCTATCCCTGTTGCCCCAGGGCGCAACCTTGCCATGCTGGTAGAGACCGCCGCCGCAAATTTTCGCGGTCGCACCATGGGCACAGATGTTCAAGAAGAGTTGAGCCGACGTATCAACGAAGAAATGAACCGCTAAATCGGGCACGCTGGCAGCGGTTCTTTTTTATCGTTACATGGGAAAGGCATGATATTAATGGCCCCGCATTTGATTATAAAAAAGAATATAAGGATCTGTACTTGCCTAAGGATAAGGCAAGCATCGTCGATGTGCCAACCATGCGCTTCATCATGGTGAATGGCAAAGGGGATCCCAACACTTCCCCGCTGTACAAGGCGGCAGTTAAAGTAATGTATGGTTTGTCTTATTCCATCAAAATGAGTAAGAAAAGCGGCGCCCAGCCCCAGGGATTTTTTGACTACGTGGTTCCATCATTGTAGAGGTTATGGTGTGCACATCGGTCCCTATGATGACGAGCCGCCAACAGTGGCGGCCTTGGAACAGTTCATTGGAGATAACGGGTATAAAACGGGAATGTCAGGCATTCGCCAACACCACGAGATTTACCTCGGTGACCCGCGCAAGACTGCCCCGAAAAGATTAAAAACGGTAATTCGGCATCCAATTGTGAAGTTGTGAGGATCTGATAGTGAGGTAGAAAGCTATGGCGAATTACAGAAAAATGCTCAGTGTCAACGCCCCTTATTTACAGTCGTTGATGCAGCTGATTGAAACGCAAAGCAAGGAAACGCTCTTCCATTCCGGTCAGAATCCCTATGCCCAGACCATGGGTCCCCAGGGAAAGAGGGTGTACGTCGATCCGGCCTTTGCCATTACCCAGGCACGTATTGATTATGCAGAAGGGTTTGCGGCGATCCACCATGAGTTTCGGTTGCTATTGCCTATCAATAAGTACAATTATAAGAAGTATATGACCTTCGGTTGGCAACTCACCCTAGGAAGTGATGATGAAAAACGCCAGGCCAGGGAAATCTCCAGTTTCCTGGATATCTACGAAAACTGTTTTCATAAAATAACTCAAAAGAAAACAAAAGATGAGAGCCTGTGCGCTCTCTGATTTTTCACCCTTGGATTGGCAGGAATTTCTCCTGGAAATGGAGAAATAGTTGCAGATAAGTCTCATCGAGGAGGGACTCTATGGATTTTTCCGCCACCAACCTAGTCTTATGGAACGCCATGGTGCAATTGGGCATATTGGCTGGAATCATGCTATTTGCCAATATCCTCAGACGCAAAGTTGCCTTTTTTCGCATCAGCCTAATACCCACAGCTGTGCTGGCAGGTTTTATCGGCCTTATTCTCAGAGTAACTAATTTATTGCCCATCGACGGCGCCTTGATGGAAATGATTACTTATCATACCATCGCCATTGGCTTTATCGCCCTTTCTCTGCAAGTGTCTGATGGACATGAAGATATCCAGAAGGGCGATTATACCCCGGCCAAAAGCGGCGCCCTAATTGTCAGCACCTACCTGCTCCAAGGATTGGTAGGATTGTCCGTTTCCATCGGCCTTGCCTATACCATAATGCCGGACTTCTTTAAGGCTGCAGGCATTCTATTGCCCATGAGCTACGGGCAGGGTCCCGGCCAAGCCAATAATATCGGTTCTACCTATGAAAGTCTGGGCTTTGTGGGCGGCCAGTCCTTTGCCCTCTCCATCGCTGCCATGGGCTTCTTGGTTGCCTATGTTGTCGGGGTTTTCTACCTCAACGTTCTCAAGAAGCGGGGAATGATAACCGGCGGCGACCACGGCATTATCAGCGGTTCTGTCACCCTAAGCGACTTCCAAAGCAAGAATGAGATTCCCATTTCCGAATCCATCGACCGCTTTTCCATTCAGTTCGCCCTGGTTCTCCTTATCTACTTGGCTACTTACCTAGTTTCCTTGGGCCTGACGACATTGCTGGCCACTTATTTGCCAGGCTTGAGCGGTACGTTATCTTCCCTGATTTGGGGTTTTAACTTTATCATCGGAGCTCTGTTAGCTATAATTCTACGCAGTGTTCTCCAGGGCCTAACCAAAGCCAAGGTCATGACTCGGCAATATCCCAATAACTATCTGTTAAGCCGAATATCTGGCCTGGCCTTCGACCTGATGGTGGTTGCAGGAATCGCCGCCATTAATTGGGAGGACCTGAGCGGACTGTGGTTGCCCTTTGTTCTCATGGCTGGGTTCGGTGGTACTGTCACCCATTACTACCTCAAGTGGCTGTGCAACCGACTGTATCCCGGATACGCCCATGAGGGGATGTTGTCAATGTTCGGCATGCTGACGGGGACCATCAGCTCCGGCGTGCTGTTGCTACGGGAAATCGATCCCAACTTCCGCACCCCTGCCGC
>DAIOXA010000130.1:3131-5720 GCA_036758185.1 Bacillota bacterium | reverse complement strand
CCCACCGGGGTGGGCAAGACCTTGCTGGCCCGGACGCTGGCCCAGGTCTTGGCTGTGGAGTACAACCGCATTCAGTTTACCCCCGACCTGATGCCTTCGGATATAACCGGCACCAACTTGATCTTGGCCGGGCGGGATGATTTTGAGTTTCGCCCCGGCCCCGTCTTTGCCAATTTGCTGCTGGCCGACGAAATTAACCGCGCCACGCCCAAGACCCAGAGCGCCCTGCTGGAGAGCATGCAGGAGGGCAAGGTCACCGTCTTCGGTCAGACCAGGGACCTGCCACGGCCCTTCTTTGTCCTGGCAACCCAGAACCCCCTGGAGATGGAGGGGACCTATCCCTTGCCCGAGGCTCAATTGGACAGGTTCCTCTTTAAGGCGCTGGTTCCCTACCCCAGCGTCGATGAACTGCGGGAAATCGTCAACCGCACCACCGGCGCCGTCCAGCACCAGCCCCAGTCAATTATGTCGGGGGAAGAAATCCTGGCGGTAAATCGCCTGGCTCGGGAAGTGCCGGTGGCAGACAAGGTTCTGGACTATGCCCTAAGGCTACTGGTGGCCACCCATCCCGGTAGCAAACAGGCCCCAGCCCTGGTCAAGAAGTATGTCCAGGTGGGGGCCAGTCCCCGGGGAATCCAGAGCATCATCCTGTCAGCCCGGGTCACTGCTCTCCTGGCGGGACGCTTTAATGTCAGCTTTGCAGATATAGAGAAGGTTGCAGTGCCCGCCCTCCGCCACCGCCTCTTCCTCAACTTCGAGGCTTTGGGCAGCGGGACCAGCGCCGACACCATCATCGGCGAAATTATCGCCGGCATAGAAAGGGGTTAGGGTCATGGCCTTGCCCTTTGGCTTGGACTTGACTCGCCTGGACCGGCTGATTATCAGGAACAAGGGGGGACTGTCGGGTAGCAGCACCGGCAAGCGCCTGACCAATAAGTACGGTTCTTCCCTGGAGTTTGCCGACTATCGGCCCTACTTGCCTGGGGACGATATTCGCCGCATCGATTGGTCGTTGTATGGGCGCAGCCACCGCCTCTTCACCCGCCTCAACCGCGGCGAGCTGGATGCCACGGTGAATATCGTGGTGGACGGCAGCGCCTCCATGGACTGGGGAGAGCATAATAAGGCCCATGGCAGTCTGGGGTTGGCCCTAGCCTTGGGCTATATCAGTATTCGGGCCTATGACCGGGTATCTTTGGCGGTGGGGACCAAGGCCGTGGACAGCTTCTTGGCGCCTACCCACGGCCGGGCGGCCCTGCCCCGGCTAATCGCGTTTTTGCAGGGGCAGCACTTTGGCCATGAGGGGGACCTCAGCACGCTGCTCTTATCCCTGGGCCGCCTCTTGCGTCCTCAACAGGTCACTGTGGTTATTTCCGACTTTCTCAGTTCCTGGCAGCAGGGGTTAGAGAGCCTGCTCTCGGCCCGTCAGCAGGTGTTGGCCTTTCATGTGCAGAGCCCCGACGAACGGGAACCGGACTGGCGCGGCGCCATTACCCTGGTGGACTCGGAGACTGGCGCCAAAAAGGATGTGGACTTGGATCAGTTTACCTTGGCGGCCTACCGGCAAGGTGTCGACCAGTATGACGAGGAAGTTCGGACCTTCTGTCATTCCCGGGGCATTGCCTATTTTACCTACAATTCCGCCCAAAACCCCGTGGATTTCATCGTCGAAAAGGCTCCGGCCTTACTAAAACCCGTATAGAAAGGGAGGTGGGCGCATGGCGCTACTGACACCCCTGGCCCTATTGGCAGGGTTGGCAATTCCGGTTATTATCCTACTCTACATGCTGAAAAAGCGCACCCGGCCCAAGACGGTGTCCAGCATTTTGCTGTGGCAGCGCCTGGAGCGCCTGAACATCCCAGCCTTGCGTCTGTCTCGGTTGCTGAGAAGTCTGCTCTTGGTGCTGCAAATCCTCATCGCAATACTCCTGGTTCTGGCCCTGGCCCGACCGATGTTGAACGTCGTCGGGGGCGCTGGCCAGACCAGTATATTAATCATCGATACATCCATGGCCATGGCCGTTGCCGAACAGGGGCAAACCAGACTGGAGCAGGCCAAGGATCAGGTCCGCGGTCTCATCCGGGGCAAGGCCTCGGGGGACCGTCTGGCCCTCATCGCCATGGGGGAAGAGGCTGCCATCCTCAGCGGCTTTACTGCCGATACCGCCATACTGTCCCGGGCACTGGACCAGGCTCAGGTCAATTCGGCCCGGGCCAATCCCGATGCCGCCCTGGCCCTGGCCGACAACATGGCCAGGGCGGAGGAAGGCGCCCAGATCATCCTCTTTAGCGCCGGCAGCTTCGGGTCTTTTACCCGTTCTCCTGAGGCAGACTTTAGTTTTGTCGCCCTGGGCAGCTCCCAGGTAAGCAACCTCTTGCTGGAAGATGTTATTGCCGATGGCGAGAGGGTCTATGTAAGCGTCTATAATAATGGAACCCAGGCCATTACGGCCCAGGTAGAAGTAAGGGGTGAAGACGATGCCCTGATGGGTCGCCGGGATGTCAGCCTGGACCCCCAGCAGCGGCAGGTGCTGGTCTGGCGCAACTTGCCCAGTAGCATGGTGTACAGGGCGGTCCTGGTCAGCGACC
>DAIOXA010000130.1:0-3121 GCA_036758185.1 Bacillota bacterium | reverse complement strand
GGATAATGAGTTCTTTGCCCTGGCCCTAGCTCCCGCCCCCCGCCGCCTGCTCTTGGTCAGCTCTGGCAATCTCTTCTTGGAGCGGGGCCTGCTCCTCCATCCTCAACTCTCCGTCAGTCGCGTTTCCCCGCAAGATTACACCCCGGCCATGGCGGAACTATACGACATCTTTGTCCTGGACGGATTCCTGCCCCAAGAATTGCCGACTGCCCCGGTGCTGGTCTTCGACCCACCCCACCCCAACTCCCACTTCGGCACCGGTCAGCCTGTCAAAATTACTTCTCTGCCCCCCTTGCCCCACCCTCTGCTGACCCATGTCGACTTCAGTGAAGTCGCCATTGGCTACGGCAAGACGGTGGTGGGGGGAAGTGGTCTCTTGGAAGGGGATTCGGGGTTGCTGGCCAGCGAGTATCAACATCAGGGTCAACCCTTGGTGGTCTTCGGCTTTGCCGTGCAGGCGGGAGACCTGCCGTTGCGTCCCGCCTTCCCCATTCTATTGCGCAATATCCTGGAGTACTTTTCCGGGCACAGTCAGCAACCAGCTCTGCTCAAATTTGGTCAGCCCGCTCCCGGGGGAGATGTCCAGCTCTTTACCCTGGAAGGGGATGAACCCGTGGCCTCCGGAGCAAGGCTGGCGCCGGGAATCTATACCTATAAGTCCCAAGACACAGAACAATTGGTAATTATTAACCCGCCGCTGGTCACCGATTCCCTTGCCGCCAATGGGGAATTAGAGACTACGGCAGGGCCTGTGGCGGGAAGTAAGAGCACGGGGGGAACTCCCCTGCTCTGGCCCTTGCTTGTGGCCGCCTTGGTGCTGGTGGCTCTGGAATGGGGGGTGGACAACTATGGCTCTTAGCTTTGCAAGTCCTTATTTTCTTTTGCTGCTGCTTCCCGGGGCGGCGCTACTAGCGGTGTTCAATGGGTGCCGACGTTATCCCCCGGGCTCCCGGGCCGTCATCCTGAGCTTAAGGGGGATAATGATTGCCCTCTTGGTCTTGGCCCTAAGTCAACCACACCTGGTGATGACAGTGCCGGGGGTTAGTGTAGTCTATCTCCTGGACCAGTCCCACAGCGCCCAGAGCCAGGACCATACAGCCTGGATCAGCCGCAGCCTCGAGGCGATGGCACCGGAAGACCGCGCGGCGGTGGTGGCCTTTGGCCGGGACACCCGCCTGCTCAAGCCCTTTACCATGGCCGGCATCCCCCCCAGTGGGATCAAGGTGGATGCTGAATTTTCAGATATTCAAGCTGCCCTGGAGACTGCCTACAGTTTACTACCTGGCAGCGGTGGTCGCATTGTCCTCATCAGCGATGGCTTGGAAAATAGCGGCGACAGCCTGGCACAGGTCGATTTGCTGTCCAACGCCGGTATCCCCGTGGATGTCCTGCCCTTGGCAGCAATACAGGGAGATGAGGTGGCCCTGGGCAATATTTCGCTACCCAAGAACACCTGGCCTGGTCAAGAGGTGGTGGCCGAAGTGACGGTGGAGTCCACCGTTGCCACTACGGCAGAACTGACATTGTTCTGGGGCAGCAATTTGGTCTTCCGGGCCCAGGTAGAAATTTCTCCCGGCAGCCAGTCCTTTTCGGCGCCTCTGGAAGTGCAGGGGCAGAGTCTGCAGCGGGTGCGGGCCAGCATTGACCCCATAATAGACGGCGAATCCCGCAATAACTTTATCGACGGCCTCACCTTTGTCCAGGCGCCACCCCGGGTCTTGGTTGTGGAGGGCAATGTCGGCAAGGGAGAGGCCTTGGCCGGAGCCCTCACTGCCGCTGGCCTACAGGTGGATGTACGGCCCGTCAAAAATGCCGACCTCTCCCCCGTAACCTTGGCCGCGTACCGGGCGGTTGCCCTGGCCGATGTTCCCGCCTATGCCCTGGAAGAACAGGAAATGCAGGCCTTGGATGCCTTCGTCCGAGTGCTGGGGGGCGGCCTGGTGGCGGTGGGGGGCAAGACCTCCTTTGGCATGGGCCTATACCAGGACACTCTGCTGGAAGAGCTGCTGCCGGTGGCCATGGAAGTGGAGCAAAAGGAAGAGTTGCCCGGCTTGGACATGGTCCTGGTCATTGATAAATCCGGCAGCATGTCGGGGGAAAAGTTGAACATGGCCAAGAACGCCGCCCTGCGTTCCTTAGGTTTACTCAAGGAAAGGGATGGCATGGGAGTAATAACCTTCGACACTCAATATTATATCGAGACCCGCCTCACTCCCCTAACCGACAAGGAAAGGATAGCCCAGGCCATACAGAATATTGGGGAAGGGGGCGGCACCATAATCTACCCCGCCCTGGAAGAGGCCGTCAACATGCTGGAGGGCAGCGCCAAGTCCAAGCACATCATCCTCCTCAGCGACGGCCAGGAGGGGGTACAGCATAATTACCAGAGCTTGATGGCCAGGGCCCAGGCTGCTGGGATTTCCGTCAGCACCATCGCCTTGGGCGACGGCGCCGATACCCAGCGCATGGAAAGCTTGGCCCAGATGGGCAACGGTCGCTACTACGAAGTCATCCAAGGCCAGGACTTACCCGATGTTTTCCTCCAGGAAACGGTGCTGGCGGGAGGGGATTGGCTGGTGGAAGAGGACTTTGTCCCCACCCTGCTCCATCCCGGCGCCATGACCCTGGCCGGCAACCCCCCTGGCTTCGGCGGCTATATTGCCTCTACGCCCAAGCCCTTGGCCGAGGTGCTGATGGCGACCCATCGCGACCATCCACTATTGGCCCGCTGGCAGTACGGCCTGGGCAGGACTGTGGCCTTTACCAGCGATACCTATGGCATGTGGAGCATGGACTTCCTGGCCCATCCCGGCTTTGCCAGCCTGTGGCTTGATACACTGAATTGGGCGGCCCCCAGCGGACAGGGGGGGGACATCGCCCTGGAATCTCGCCTGCAAGGAGCGGGGGTAGAGATCTCCGCACTGTCCAGTCCCCTGGAGGAGGGGGAGAGCCTGGCCGTGACCCTGGTGGACGCCCAGGGCAACGAAGAGGTTCTCCAGCTCCTTCCTGCGGGTGGGGGTATGTACACATCCCTCCTGGACCAGGTTGGCCAGGGGGTCTACCTCCTCGGCGCCACCCGTACTCGGGACGGTGCTGTGGTCAGTCAGGCTGTGGGCGGCTT
>DAIOXA010000129.1:4475-5731 GCA_036758185.1 Bacillota bacterium | reverse complement strand
GTGGCCAAAGAGTTGTAGGGTCTTGGACGAAACATCGCCCATTATCCTAAAACCTGAATCCTTCAGCCACCGACACATGACAACGGCTGTGTTGATGTAGTCCTGGTCAAACTCTTCTTGGATGTGGAAGGATGTAAAAACCATGGAGTTTGTGCCGGCCAATGCCTCTAGAGCATGTTTCTGCCTGGCAAAGGCCGACACGTATAGCGAAAGGCCTAGGCCTTTAAACATTGGCTACTTCAGAGTCCTTAATAAAGAGATAGGTGATGATGAAGCCTGCAATGTAGGAAATTACCAGCCCTAGGAAGTAGTTGAGCATAGAATCCGCCTGCATGATGGCTATGGCTACAACCCCCGAGGGTCCCCACGCCGTGGCCATGACTTTGCTCAGCATGACCCATGCGCCACCAAAGCCTGCACCCAAGCCTGCGGTGATAAAGGGCTTGCCCAGGGGCAAGGTGACTCCGTAAATCAGCGGCTCGCCGACGCCGAGGATGCCTGCAGGTAGTGCTCCGGCGATGACGCGCTTAATCCTGTCATTGCGCACTTTGTTGGCCTTGAGCCAGATGGCCAGGGCTGCACCCACCTGCCCGGCACCGGCCATGGCCAGGACGGGGAAGAGGGTTACACCGCCCAGCGCTTCCAGCTGGATGGCATAGATGGGAATGAGGCCATGATGCAGTCCCAACAGAACCATGGGCAGGAAGAGGGCCGCGAGGACATAGCCGGAAATAACGCTGACGATGGCATTGTCGGAGTTGATCAGGACGTTGAGGCCTGTGACCAGCCAATCCGAGGCGTAACCGGAAACCGGCATGATGACAAAGACAAGGAGCAGTGCCACAATAAGTAGTGATAGCAGAGGAGTGACGATGAGGTCTAGGACGTCGGGGACGGCCTTGCGCACCCGTTTTTCCACCAGGGAGAGGATGTAGACTCCGATGATGACGCCGATGATTCCGCCTTTACCGGTGGTGAGGATGGAGTTGAGGGGGGTTTGGGCGTCATAGAGGTTAAAGAGCTGAGAGATGCTGTTGATGGGTGCGGCTATGGACATGGCCCCAATCATGCCACCCAGGGCTTCGGTGGCGCCAAAGCGCTTGGCGGCGTTGATACCAGTGTAAATGGCAAAGTAGCCCAAGAAACCGGTACCGATAAGGGAGAACACTAACTGAGTTGCCTTCCAGAAGGTCGAGTCGGCGGACAGTGTACCCTGGCCCATCATGGTTGATAGTAGGGAAGCGAGGCCGTTGAAG
>DAIOXA010000129.1:0-4465 GCA_036758185.1 Bacillota bacterium | reverse complement strand
TCCAGTGCAGATTTCAGCGGGCTCTACTTGCGGGTGCCCTTGACGGCTGCCTTGGCTGCCTGCCAGTCTTCGGTGACGCCGGGGTCTTTGGAAATGCCATGTTCATCAGCCAGGATGTCCATGAGTTTTTTGGCTTTGCCGGGGCCGACGACGATTTGCAGGGTTTCAGCGTCTACGATTCCCATAATTCCCTCAGTCTTCTTCAGGGTTTCCAGGTCGGCTTTGGCGTTGTCCTTGAGGCGCAGGCGCAGTCTGGTCATGCAGTTGGTGGTGGCCAGGACATTGTCCTTGCCTCCAACCAGCTCGAGAATTTTACCAGCCAATTGTTCATTGGTCATACCAAAAGCTCCTCTCAATTATAGTGCTTTGCGGATGTGGCCTTGGGCCGCATCCAACTTAGTGCGGGCGGTCTGGACGTCGCAATTGAGCAATATCATTGTGATGGCCAGCTTCACACTCCCTTCAGCTAGTTTAAGGTGCTGTGCTGCAGTCTCCTCGTCGACATCAGCGGCATTCATGATGATACTCACTGCCCGGGTTTCCAGCTTTTTATTGGTTTGTTGCACATCCACCATGAGGTTCCTATAGACTTTGCCGATACCCACCATGGAAATGGTGGAAATCATATTTAGAACCAGTTTTTGGGCAGTGCCTGCCTTGAGCCGGGTGGAGCCAGTGACAACTTCGGGTCCGACGATTACTTCCATGGGGATGTCGGCAACATTGCTGATTAAAGAATTGCGATTACAAACTATTGAGGCAGTGGTGCAACCCACTTCCTTGGCGTAATTCAGGGCGCCTAGGACATAGGGAGTCCTGCCGCTGGCGGCAATCCCGATGACGAAGTCCTTGTTGTTAAGGCCGATGTTTTTTAAGTCGGCAGCGCCCATGACGTCATCGTCCTCTGCGCCTTCAACAGCCTGGGCAAAGGCCTGGGGACCGCCGGCCAGCAGGGCAATGACTTGGTCTGGGGGAGTGCCAAAGGTGGGGGGGCACTCGGCGGCGTCCAAATAGCCCAACCGGCCGCTGGTTCCCGCCCCAGTGTAGATCAGGCGGCCGCCGGAATTAAAGGCTCGAATTACTGCCTGGACAGCCCGTTCAATCTGGGGAATGGCCTCTTTTACTGCCAAGGCCACCTTGGCATCCTCTTCGTTCATGGTTTGCAACGCTTCCAAGGGTGACATGATGTCCAGATCCTGGGTTCTGCTATTCCTCTGTTCTGTGGACATTTGCGATAGGTCAATCATTTTCGGCAACCCCATTTCCCTTTTGAATGTGTGTCTTGGCGATCTGTTCCAGGGACTTTTCATACTGGGTATTCAGGTAACCTGTGTACAGGATATCTATGATGTTGAGTTGAGATATCCGCGAGGACATGGCACCGCTACGCACTATGCCTTCAGTAGCCGAAACATAGATGTGCAGGTCACTATTTTCCGTCACTGGGGAGCGGCCATACCTGGTGATGGATATTACTTTGACATTATTGGCTTGCATAGCCTTGGCGCATTCCACCATTTCCCGGGTCTGACCCGAATAAGAGAGGATTATGCCCACATCCCCGGCCCGCATGTTGCGGGCGGTGAGCAACTGAGTGTGCCAGTCATCATTGACAGAGCAGCGCTTGTTGAGGCGCATGAACTTTAGCTGGGCATCCTTGGCAACCAAGAGGGAAGAGCCAATTCCGTATAGGGCGACGTGATCACAGTCATATAAGAGCTGAATGCACTGGTTGATAACCGTTAAGTCGATAAGGTCCTTGGTGGCTTCAAGAGAAATGATATTTTTGTACGTAATCTTATCTACAACTTCTTCCAGGCTGTCGGCGGCTGTTACTTCTCTTTGCGCCTCCAGTTGGGTGCTTTCCCGTAGGGCCAGCTCATAGATCAGAGCCTTGCAGAAACTCTTGTATCCGTCAAAACCATTCTTTTTGCAGAGGCGGATTATCGATGCAGCAGATGAAAAGGTTTGCTCAGCCAACTGGTGGATGGAAAGCTCGGCAGTCTGCCTCGGGTGCTCCAGGATAAACTGGATTATCGCCCTTTCTGTAGTGCTGGCATGGGACTGATATTCCCTCAAGCGAACGGTAACTGTCTTCATTGAATCCCACCCTTACTTAATGAATATACTTTCTTGGACCGAAGTGTCAACATGTCTCGCTAATTATGAAATATTATTTCATAATCCTGATTTAATAGCAAAAAAAACTGACCATGCAGTGGTCAGTTCCAAGGGCTATTCCCCATTCATCAGGCGCCGCTTATTGCCCCCCGCCTCAGCAAATGGGGAGGGATAATGTCGCGCTGGCTTAAATCGGCATAGGATTCTCTAGCCACCACCAGTTCTGCCCGGCCGCCATAGGCAAAAACCACTGCCGGACGACAAAAATGATTGTAATTGCTGGCCATAGAATAGTGGTAAGCGCCAGTGGAGAGGAGGCCTAAGAGGTCGCCCCTTTGCAGTTTGGGTAGCCGAATATCTCGAATTAGGATATCCCCAGATTCACAGGCCTTGCCGGCAATGGTTACCGTCTCCTGAGGGGCATCGTTAGGCCGGTTGGCCACTATGGCGTGGTAACGGGCCCCGTACAGAGCGGGGCGCAGATCCGACATCATGCCACCATCTGCGGCGACGTACTTGCGCCCCCCTGGCACCGTCTTCCAAGACCCCACTTGTAGCAGGGTAATCCCCGCCGGCCCCACGATGGAGCGCCCCGGTTCCAGAATTAACTGGGGCAAGGGAAGCATATGTCTGGCCGCACTATCCTTTACCGCCATTGCCAGCGTTTCGACATATTCCTCTATTGTCGGGGGCGAGTCTTGGGGCAAGTAGCGGATGCCTAAGCCCCCGCCCAGATCCAGTTCTGCCAGGAGCAGGCCTTGCTCTCTGCGGTGGCCAGTAGCTCTACCATTTTCTCCGCTGCCCTGCGGAAGGGGGCGAGGGCAAGAATCTGGGACCCGATATGGCAATGCAGGCCTCGCAGGTTGAGGCCCGGCAGCTGCACAGCCTGGGCTACGGCCTCCAGCACCTGGGTAGCTACGCAGAAGCCAAATTTAGAATCCGCTTGGCCTGTCTGGATATAGGTATGGGTCGCGGGCTCTACAGCGGGATTGACCCGCAGGTAGATATTGGCCACAATCCCCCGGGCACAAGCAATATCGCTGAGGAGGGCCAGCTCTGAAAAGCTGTCCACCACCAGGCGACCTATCCCTGCCCTCAGGGCGAAGTCAATTTCCTCGGCGGACTTATTATTGCCGTGGAAGATTATTCTTTCCGGTGGAAAGCCAGCCTGGAGGGCAGTGTAGATTTCCCCTCCCGAGGCGACATCTAACCCCAAGCCTATAGTACTTACTAGGAGGCAGATGGCGCTGGTCATAAAGGCTTTTCCGGCAAAGGCAGCCCGGGATTTGGGGTAGCATTGTGCCAAGGTATCCCGGTACCGGGCACAGTTGATCCTGACCAGACCCTCGTCCAGGACATAGAGGGGAGTGCCGAACCTTGTGGCCAGCTCGACAGTATCGCAACCGCCAACTTCCATATGTCCCCGCTGATTGATCTCCAACATCATTCTTTTTTCCTCCTAATCCTTTGCGGAGGCGAGGCTGATGTCTTTTCCGGGAAATAAAAATAACGCCGGACAGATGTCTGACGCTGGTACGCAAAAGACCCTCCCTCACTGCCCCCGATGAAGTAGCTCTCCACACCGACAATGGGCACTGCCGATGTGACAGCCCTGCAGTTCTTAACTGCAGATCCAGCAACGGACTTTGGTGTCCGCCACTTCGGCGAAGGCTCCTTTCCCAGCGGTTCTTCGGCTTCCGGCCTCCCCACCAGTACTATTAGGCTTCGCGCCTCTACCTCACCCCTATGGAGTGAGGCATTATGCTCTTTTTCTGGAATAAGTTTACCAGTGGCAAGGAAATATGTCAATGGCAGATGCAGGATATCTGCTGCCCGAACTGGAATACTTATTTTAGTCGCGGGTGTTTAGAAGAAGGGGGAAATAGTATTGGCAGAATTGCGCTGTGAAAAATGCGGCAAACTCATTAATAGAAAACAGGACCTGGTGGTGACCAACCGTATGCTCATTAGTTTCTTAACTCTTCATAAGGATTGCTTTCAGCAGTCCCTCACCGAAGGAGACTATTTCGGTAGTGCTACCAACACCACCATTGCTAATATTGCTTGGCTAATTATCACCGTGATCGGCGTGGTCTATTACGTCGCCACCCGTGAAACCATAATCTTCTATATACTAATCTTTACCATCCTCTACCGTCTCTATATCTGGTACAGATTCGAAAGAATACTTGACTGAGCGAATCCGGGTTGCCCCGGATTTTTCTTTGTCTAATTTCACTCTGCTCCCAGAAGATGCGCAATTTTTGACCCGTATTGAGCAATTATTGGAAAGACCTTATCTGTCCTTATTGCTAAGATGAAGTTAAAATATTTACCTAAAGGA
>DAIOXA010000128.1:0-5801 GCA_036758185.1 Bacillota bacterium | reverse complement strand
CTTCTGTTGCCGCTAACTGTAGCAGCCCTCAGCGGCTTGGCCATGACCTTTCAGGGCGCCATTAACGCCGCCTTAAAAGAAAAAATCGGCGTTGCCCCCATGTCCTTGGCCGTTCATGCCATCGGCCTAATTATTAGTATTGCGGCAGTGCTAGTATTCACCGGCATGCCCCGGGTAGAAGATTTCAAAAGCGCACCACTGTATTCATACTTGGGCGGCCTACTAAATGTTGCCATCATCGGCGGCGTTGCCTTTGCCGTTGCCAAGACTGGCGCCACCATCGGCATCTCCGCCATACTCTTTGGCCAACTGACAACGGCAGTAATCCTGGATCATTTTGGCATTTTTACTTTGGAAAAAATACCCTTCTCTTGGATACGCATTGCCGGTGTAGCCTTAATGCTGGTGGGAATGCGCATGGCCATCAATAAATAGCTCTTGATTTATCCGCCATCAATTGCTATAATTACACTTGTTCCACGCGCCTATAGCTCAGAGGATAGAGCACCGGCCTCCGGAGCCGGGAGCCCAGGTTCGACTCCTGGTAGGCGCGCCATATTTTATTAATTGACGTCCTCGGGGCGTTTTTTTCTATTTCCCCTTAAATAGACAACGAGTTTTCCCCTGGTGTCCAGGGTAGCGTAGAGCACATCGGCAATGGTGCAGTTATGCTGGGTATGCAAGCTCTCCTCCAACCAAGCTTGATTTTTTTCCACCATGGCCAAGTTCTCTTTGAGGAGTTTGCCATCAGATATTAAGGGCATGGGCAGGCCTTCATAAGCAGGCTGCAAGCCTAAATCCTCAGGCATTAGGGGCCGCTTCGCCGCCTTTAAGACTATACTCAGCTTGCCGTCGGTCTCCAATATGGCATACTCGACATCTTCAAGATTATATATACCTTGTTCCCGCATCTGAGAGAGCATGTCATCGACATTGTAGCGAAGGCGGCGCATTTCCTCCTCGAGGATTTTACCCCGTTCCATGATTATGCTGGGAGTCCCTTCAATTATTTTCCTGCCGGTGATGCTCTTTATGGCAATGAACGAGAGACTTATTTCCAGTAGCACCAGTGTGGCAATGGGCACGATGCCATGCCAAAGGGATTTTGTGTTATCACTAAGGGGAATAGCGGCCAATTCAGCAATCATTATTGCCACAACCAAGTCAAATAACGAAAGCTGGCCCACTTCCCGCTTGCCCATTATACGCATCAGTAAAAGGACCACCAGGTAGACCGCGGCAGTTCTTACAACCATCATCAATAGCTGTCCTGTCAAATTTCCACCCCTGCTTAGTTTACCCTCAGTTTGCCCTTTCTCCGGGGAAATACTAAAGACACATATCCAAAACTAGTTAGGCGCATACTAAGGTAAAACCAATGGGGAGGCGAAAATGTGAATCGCAATAGAACCTTTGCTCGGTACCGGCCCAAAGTCAAGGATATTGGTCGGCGCTTCAGCGATGAAGAATTTGCCCAAGAATTTATCGAGCCCATCCGTTCCAGCGTCAAGAAAGAAAGATCTCCCTTCCAACACAGCAGAGAAAGCCACTATATGCAATTCTTCCCCGGAGAGTAGCTCAGCTACTCTCTTTTTCCTATATATATTGGGTTGGAGTACAGCCATGGCAAGTACCGCCTGCGGCGCACCTTTATTTCGACACGGTAGATCCCGGTATTAACTGAAATTACACAGGTTTTTTTTGTTTCCCTTTGTAACAGAAGTTTGCCGTTGCGGTACAGTCTTATTCTTCCCGGCTGAGGAGTATGAACATGCAACCATGCCCGCTCTCCGTCCAAAGAAAGGGCCTCGCCCATGCCTGCCCCGTCGGATCCAGCTGTAGCAAAAAAGCGTATCCAGGGCAAACCAACATTTGCCCTGGCCAAGGGCAGCCAGCAGTGCGGCGGAATCTTCCTTGGCATCGCCGTTGCCCCCTTCCACCTGCACATAATTATTGACGGCGGAAAAGAGCATTGGGTAGTCCAGCACCCTATAGCTTAGACCCAACACTCTAAAGATGGGAGCGTGGAGGTCGCTACCGGCAAGGCCACTGACATGGCGGCAGAGACATAGCTGATCCCATTTGGCCATGGCCTGGGGATTTGGACCCTGGTAGAAGGGACCATGGCGCTTAAACAGCCATAGATACAGGGCCCGGAAATAGCTGGTAGCTGCGTCCCGCCACTGGCTGGTCAGGTTCCAAAGCTCTATGGCGTCAAAGCCCTGAACATCCCAATCCAACCAGGGATAGCGCTTGCCAAAACTGACAATATTTGAACCCTTTTCAAAGGGATGGGCAATAATGCCTATTCCTCCGCTTTTCTTTACTGCCTCGATGAGGGGGGCAGCCTTTACCTGTTTATTTTCAAAGCTGACCGGGGTATGGTAGGCTAGGTAATGGTTGTGGCAGGTGTTAAATTCTGTCCCCATCAAGAACAAGACGCCATTGATGTACTGGCTTTTGCCGCAGATAACGTGATGATCGTTGATCCCGACAAAGTCCAACCCACACTGAGCTGCCACCCCGGCGATTTCAGCCAAGGATCCTGTGCCGTCGGACTCTTGGGAATGGACATGGAGATTCCCCCTTAACACCCGCAATTTTCATTACCTCCCAACCTCTATACTCCCGAAACTGTTAAGGCCTTAATCAAAAGGGAGGGCGAACCGAACACGCCGCCAGAGGGTAAACCAAAGCGCAAGTCGTTGCCCACGGCTACCACATCCTTGAGCATGTTGACAAAGTTACCGGCAATGGTAACTTGGTTGACGGGACGAAGGATTTTCCCCTGTTCCACCAGGTAGCCGTAGGCGCTGAGGGAAAAGTCCCCAGAAACGGGGTTTGCCCCGGAATGAGTGCCTTGGAGGTCGATGATTACCAACCCCTTCTCTACACCAGCCATCATATCTTCCAAGCTAACATCGCCTGCCTGGATATACATGTTGCTAGGAGCTATTCCGACGCTGGACTTATATGAGCCCTTGGCGGCGTTGCCGGTGGATTCTACACCATCCTTGGCAGCAGTCTTGAGGTTGTGCAGAAAGGTCACCAGTTTGCCCTCTTCCACCACCGTCTTGAATCTGCTGGCTACGCCCTCGGCGTCAAAGGGTGCTGAGGCAAGGCCCTGGGGTAACAGGGGATCGTCGACGATGGTAACGGCATCGGCGGCAATGATTTCGCCCAACTTCCCCTTGAGCAGGGAGAAATTCTTTTGCACATTTTCGGCCGAAAAAATCCCGGCAAAGGTCCCCAAAAGGGTTGCCGCTGCTTCCCAGCGTAGGATAACCGGATATTCCCCAGACTCCACCGGCGAGGCGCCCAACAGAGCCACCGCTTCTTCTACAGCGCGCCGGGCCAGTTTTTCAGGGTCAAACTTGGCAAAATCCTCGATAGCCTCAAAATTGCCAAAGGTCTTGGTGTCTTCGCCCTCGGTGACGACGGCAGAAATATAGGCGTAGGCGGCATTGTGGGAGTGGGTCAAGTCCAATCCCTTGGTATTCATTATCCTTACCTGCTGGTCCCCCGAGGCCAGCATGCAGTAATTGACAGCCCTCACCCTCTCGTCCAGGGTATGGGCCGCAGCTTCCATGGCTTTGGCAATGGCGATCTTCTCCTGAGGCTCTACTTCACCCAAGTTGGCATTGACGCCGACGTATTCGGGGTAGCGCTGAGAGCCGGCATAGATCTCCGGTTGTTCTTCTGCGTCGATGATTTCTGCATTCTCCAGGGCGTCCCGCACCAACATTTCAACAGACTCCTGATCCAGAACTTCGGTGTAAGCATAGCCCATATTGCCTCGGTACAGTCCCCGGAAGGAGTAACCGCCAGATTCAGCCAGGGTGTAGCTGTCCACCTCTCCCTTAAAGACCCTTATGGACAAGTTATTGGCCTTCTGGGAATAGATTTCCAGATCGGTAAAACCGGCGTCCTTGCCCTTGCTGAACACCAATTCCTTGAACTGGTTTAGATCCATTAATCTCGCCCCTTTCTGCCGCCAACGGTGATCTCCGACACTCTGATCATGGGTTGCCCTACATTGGCGGGAATGGACCCACTGGCAGAGCCGCACATACCTTGGCCCAAGGCCAAGTTATTTCCCACCATGTCGATTTTCTTAAGGATTTCAGAACCTCGACCTATGAGGGTAGCCCCTCGCACCGGCCTGTCGATTTTCCCGTTCTTGACGATATAGCCTTCATTGACGGCGAAGTTAAAGTCCCCGGTGGCAGGATTGACAGAGCCCCCACCCATGTACCTGGCATAAATGCCATACTCGGTGTTGGCGACGATCTCTTCCGGCGTCGAGCTCCCGGCGGCAATATAGGTGTTGGACATGCGGGACGTGGGGGCAAATTTATAGGATTGGCGTCGGGCAGAGCCGGTGGAGGGTAACCCCATCCGCCTTCCGTTCAGCTTATCGATGAGATAGCCCTTGAGGATTCCCTTGTCGATGAGCAGGTTCTTTTGGGTGGGGGTTCCCTCATCATCGATATTTGCAGAACCCCAGCCGTTGGGGATGGTCCCGTCGTCATAGGCGGAAACGATATCAGAGGCAATCTTTTCGCCCACTTTATCGGCAAAGACCGAAGTCTTCTTGGCAACCGAGGTAGCCTCCAGGCTGTGGCCGCAGGCTTCGTGGAAGATGACCCCGCCAAATTCGTTGTCTATGATTACCGGAAACTTGCCGCTGGGGCAGAAGTCGGCGTTAATCATGGTGGCGGCAACCCTGGCTGCCTCCTTGGCATATTTGCGGACATCGACGCGATCATAAAACTCCAGACCCATATGGGCGCCAGGGCCATAAGAGCCAGACTGTTTTTCCGACCCCTTGGCGGCAATAGCTTCCATCATCATGCGGGTGCGGATACGCCTATCCTGGGCATAGACACCCTCGGAGTTGGCCACCATGATCTTCTGGTCTTCATCCAAAAAGCGAATTCGCACCTGTTCGATAACGGGGTCGTGGTTCTTGGCGGCCTCATAGGCCATGCGCATCAAATCAACACGGAATTTTTTGTCCTTGCTGTCGGGGTATATGCTGACGGGATGGGCATTAGTCAGATTAATCCCCTGAAGGCTACGCAACTCCCCGCTGCAATTGCTGTTTAGCGCTGTGGCCGCTTCCCTGGCGACCCTAGTCAAATTGTCTACACTGGTCTCGTTGGAATAGGCATACACCGCCTTGAGGCCGGAAAAGACCCTAATGCCGACACCATAGTCGCGACCAGAAATTCCCGTTTCCATCTGACCGGCCACCAGCCCTAGGCTGGTGCTGTATTTATCCTCCCAAAAAACCTCAGCAAAATCTGCACCCTGGGCCAATGCGGCGCCTAAGATATCTCCCAGTACTGACTTACTGAGCAAAAAAACACCTCCATTTTCTTCCTGATTAAAGTATACTGACCAGTTTCCGGGAAATACTAATTAGGCAACACTCTCCTTATTTGGCGCTTACTCGGCGCCATTTTCTATTCTGCTGAGCCTAGCAAGAAAGAACTGAGTCAGGGGTCCGACACTGAGGGCAGTGACCACTGTCCCCCATTGAGGTACTACCCCTAAGACTAGGGACAACCCCAAGAAACTTAAATCTTGAAGGATCTTGGCCGCCCCTACCTTTAGCTTTAGCTTATTGCTGAGGACAAACATCATCCCCTCCACTGGTCCCTCGCCCAGTCCAGCCCGGACATAGATGGAAATGCCTAGGGCCACCGCGACAATGCCAAAAAAAAGGATGAAGAGGCGAATAAACAAGCCGGTAATTGCTTCCAGGGGTAGCAGCCAGTCATAAAAGTCAATATACA
>DAIOXA010000127.1:775-5802 GCA_036758185.1 Bacillota bacterium | reverse complement strand
ATCGGCGTGCGGGACAGCCTAAACATGGAAAGGAGATCTTCCCTCTTCTTGACAGCAACCATCATGCCCACCCAGGCCAGGAGTAAGTTGCTGATGATGGGTAAATAATCGCCGATGAAGGGAATGACCCTGAAGGGATACGTCAGCAGTGTGCCGATGAGAAGCCCGATGATTATGCCAATGGTGCCGGCAAGCATATCGTGACCGGGCACTACCAGGAGAGTACGTTCCAGCCAATGACCGAAATTGCCAAGGGCAGTGGATACCAAGGGGGCAAATAAGAAGCAAATGAGTCCAAAAAGAAAAGCCCCTACAAATGCAGGAATGTCATAATTCCATTGGGGAAACCAGGCAGTCGGGACAACCTGGAAATGAGAAAAAATAGAATAACCTATGGCAAAGCCAATTAATGCAAGGACAAATCTGAATAATTTGGCAAGCAATCTTTCACCTCCTATGAGCAGCTTTGCACTATAGTATACACCATTTGCCTGCCACTATTCCATATTTTTTGTAAGCAAATTCATGGCCCCATCCTCATCAAGATCCCGGGCCAGGGCCAATTCGCTGGTGAGAATCTGCTGGGCGGTATCCAACATCTTGCGTTCGCAGGTTGATAGCCCCTTTTCTTTGTCCCGTCCCATAAGGTTTCGGACGACTTCAGCGATGGCAAAGACATCGCCGGTCTTGAGCTTTTCCAGGTTGGCCCGGTAGCGGCGATTCCAATTGGCTGTACTCACTGTCCGCTTTTGACGTAATATTTCAAGCACAAGTTGCACCGTTTCGGTATCGATAACCTGACGCAAGCCGGCATCTTCAACGGTGGAGACTGGAATCATCAACTTCATATCCCCTATGGGCATACGTAAGACATAATATTTTTTTACCTTGCCTAGTATTTCCCGATTTTCAATAGCCTCAATAATTCCGGCCCCGTGCATGGGATATACAACTTTATCGCCTACGTTGAACATCCTAAGTCCCCCTTTTGGATATAATAATTTTAGCATAAAAGACAGACAAAGTCAAAATTTTTTATAATAGCATAGACCCGGGCCTATGTCAACAAAAAGGGAGTGGATTTTTCCACCCCTGAATTACCTAATTCACACCTTGGCCCGGCTTTTTTTGTAGTCTTGCCACAAGTCCAGCCAGCGATTCTTGATCCCCACCAGCATGTAAATCACGAGGGGAGCCATGAAGAAGGCCGAAGCATTCCAGCGCAGAAATATTACTGCCCCAACCAGCACAGCTACTATAAAGAGCGCCTGGGTTCGGGTGATGCCGATGCCCTTAAAACTGGGATACCTATACGTGCTGATCATCAGCCAAGACAGGGTAAGAAGTACAGCCAACACTATCCAGTAGTTGACAGCATCGGCATAGAGCAAGATTAAAGACATTAGGCCACCGGCCAGGGTAATGGGAACGCCAATGAAGAACCCATCCCCCCCAGTAAGGACATTGAATCTGGCCAAGCGTAGCGCACCCATCATGGGAAAGGGCAGTATAGCAATCAGCCCCCAGGGCCAGCCCATCTTGTGCAGGCTGGTGCAATAGGCCAGCATGGCGGGAGCTACGCCAAATGTCACCAGGTCAGATAGAGAATCCAGTTCCTTGCCAAAGTCAGAGCTGACACCAAGAAATCGAGCTAAGCGACCATCAAAACCGTCAAAGAGCATGCCCATGACGATAAACACCGCCGCCCAGTCATAATTGCCAGAGTAAAGCAGGCCTAAGGAAATCAGTCCAAATATTAAGTTGGCCAGCGTACACAAGCTGGGTAGTACTTTAACGAGCCTGCTCATTGCTTTACCTCCCCCAATGCCGATAAACCTGCCCTGACCTTATCCCCTTGCTGTACTGTTAGGGTGGCAGTACCGGGGAAAACCGTCTGGCAACAGGAGCTGAATTTAATCATGCCAATCTTGGCGCCTTGCTCCACGGCCTCACCTTCTTGGACCCAGCTGACAGTCCTGCGGGCAAGGATGCCTGCAATCTGAACAACCTTTATCCTGTTGATTCCCTCAAGGCAGTAGCTGCGCTTTTCATTGAGCAGCGGGGCGTTGGGATTCATGGCGGGAAGAAACTTACCAAGGCGATGGGTAATAGATGTTACCACACCCTGCACCGGGCTGCGGTTGATGTGCACATCCAAAGGAGACATAAAGATGCTGACTTCCCAGGCGTCGGCGCCAACAAAATCACAGTTAGTCCGGGCTATCTTTGTTACCCTGCCGTCGGCAGGCGCCAATATCGTACCGGGTACAGGTTTAATGGAACGCTCAGGATCGCGAAAAAAGTAAAAAAAGAATGCAAGTAAGGCCAATGAAAAGAGAGAAAGGTAAGGTAAAACCCAAACCAAGACGGCCGTCAGCGCCACGAATAGCACAACCAATCCTTTGCCCTGGGTAAAAGCAAGGCGCATTTGCTTCACTCCTTTAGACCCGCTGTCGATCAACTATTATCTGCTGCTGTAAGCGACGCAACCCTTCTTTGATGGAATGGGCCCTGACCTCGCCAATCCCCTCTACATCGTCCAATTCTTCGATGGAGGCTGTGAGGATATTCTGCAAGGTGCCGAAAACCTGGACCACATTGTCAATTATCGGCAAGGGAAGCCGGGGAATTTTGCTGAGGATGCGGTGCCCCCGGGAAAGCACTGGCTGATCCAGATTGCTGATTACAGCACCGTATCCCAGAAGCTTGCTAAAGTTGGTCAGATCCAAAAGGTCGTCTGAGGACATGGACGCCATGCCAGTGAGCACGGAGTCCAGGGAACGGTCCTCCCCGACCTTGAAATAGTCCTTAATCACCAGGTACCCCTCTTGGTCGATATCGGCGATCAGCTGCATGGCAACGAGGCGACCCTCAGATCCCAGTTCGACGATGTATTTTGTAATCTCCTTGACAACCCGCCTCAACATTTCAAAGCGCTGCAAAACCTTGGCCACATCGGAGAGGTTGACCAGTTCATCAAATTCCAGCACCTCCAGACTGAAAACAGCCTGGCTAAAAACAGCTTGATACTTATCCAGGGTTTGAATGGCCTGATTGGCCTTGCTGAGGATTACGCTGATATCCTTTAGGGGATAGCGGATATTTCCCTGGTAGAGGGTAATGATGTTGCGGCGTTGAGAGATGGAGATGGTAAGCAGGCCGGTAGAACGGGCCACCCGCTCGGCAGTGCGATGGCGAATCCCCGTCTCGGTGGAAAAAATAGAGGGGTCAGGCAGCAGCATGGCATTGACATAGAGAATGCGCTTGGCATCATTGCTGAGGATTATCGCCCCGTCCATCTTGGCTAGCTCATAAAGGCTGGCCGGAGTGAATTCGGTGTCAAGGCGAAATCCTCCATCGACAATTTTCTGCATCTCCTCATTCTCGCCAATAACTATTAGGGCGCCAGTCTTGGCCCGGAGTACGTTCTCCAGGCCCTCCCGCAGAGGCGTGCCGGGAGCCACCAACCCCAGAATCTGGTAGATCTTTTCATTGGGCGGTCTGATTTCGGATATTGTCTCCACCTCCAAAGGCAATGTTTAAGGCTTCTGTCAATGTGGAAGCCGGATAAACGGCAAGGGAGAAAGAGTCTTCTAACTTGTTCTGGGCTGGCACAATTGCGGCGGAAAACCCCAGTTTTGCCGCTTCCCTTAGCCTGTGCTCCAAGCGAGAGATGGCGCGGATCTCGCCGGTGAGGCCAACCTCGCCCAGGGCCAGTAGACCCGGAAGCATTCTTTTATCCCGAAAAGCGGAGGCAGTAGCCAAGACGACGGCCAAATCCACGGCAGGCTCGTCAATATGCACCCCGCCCACGACATTGACATATACGTCTAGCCCCTGAAGGTGCAGGCCACCGCGCTTTTCTAACACTGCCAGCAGTAGGGCCAAACGGTTATTGTCCAAGCCATCAGCCATGCGGCGAGGATTGCCAAAGCCCGATGATGCTACCAGGGCTTGAATCTCCACCAAGAGGGGTCGAGAACCCTCCATGGTTGCCGACACCACCGATCCCGGTTGATTGCCCTCACTCTGGGAGAGGAAGAGCTGGGAGGGATTGTGTACAACTTTCAGGCCCACCGCCGTCATCAAAAAAACACCGATTTCGTTGGTTGAGCCGAATCTATTTTTTACACAGCGCAACAGGCGAAAGATATGATGGCGATCGCCTTCAAAGTAGAGGACACAGTCCACCATGTGTTCCAAAGTCTTGGGGCCAGCCAGGGCGCCGTCCTTGGTAACATGGCCCACCAGAAGGATACTGCAACCGCTGGTCTTGGCCAGGCGCATCAAGCGAGCGGTACATTCCCGAATCTGGGAAACCGTTCCCGGCGACGATGTCAGGCTATCGCTGAAGAGGGTCTGGATGGAGTCGACAATTACTATGGGTGGAGCAAAGCGGCGGATTGCTTCTTCAATGCTGTCCAGGCTGTGCTCGGCCAATAAAAAAATAGAAGAATGCAGGGCTTCCAGCCTGGATGCCCTGAGACTTACCTGTTGGGCTGATTCTTCCCCTGTGACGTACAGAATTTTAGAACCAATGTCGGCCAATGCCCTGGCTACCTGCATGAGCAGGGTAGATTTGCCTATTCCCGGCTCACCGCCAATAAGCACCAGGGAACCGGGGATAATCCCGCCTCCCAGTACGCGGTCCAGCTCGCTGATATTAGTGGCAATCCTTGGTTGTCGGGCTGTATCCACCTCAGTTATAGGTAGCGGAGTCAACCCTTGGACAGAAGCTCGCACCGGCTCATCCTTGCTACTGGGAACCCTGAACTCTTGAAAGCTGTTCCACTCTTGACAAGAGGGACAACGACCCAGCCAGCGCACAGTTTCATACCCGCAGTTGTTACACAAAAAAACAGTGTTTTTCTTTGCCATTTTCAATCACACCCTGTAAATTATAGCACGTATATTCCCATCCGACTAGGCATAACCCTTCCGATAATTGCTGGGAAGAGGGAAATGCCCGCCGTGCAGGCGGGCATCCTCTATGCTTTCTAGCGTTCAGCCTTGGCAAAAATGAGTTT
>DAIOXA010000127.1:0-765 GCA_036758185.1 Bacillota bacterium | reverse complement strand
AAGGTCCACCTGGATTTGGTCCCCGGCGGAGAAAGACCCCTTGAGAATTTCTTCAGAGATTTCGTCTTCCACCAGGTGCTGGATAGCCCTACGCAGTGGCCTAGCGCCAAAAGTGGGGTCAAAACCCTGGTCTGCTAAGAATTCCTTGGCCGCTGGGGTTACTGTCAAGTCCAGGTCAAAGTCTTTGAGCCTGGTCTCCAGTTCTGTCAACATCAAGCCGACTATGCTCTGAATGTGTTCCTTGTCCAGGGCATGGAAGACTATTACATCGTCGATGCGGTTGAGGAATTCGGGGCGGAAGGTGCGCTTGAGCTCACCCATTACCTGTTCCCGCATGTTCTGGTAGCCCGTTTCGCTAGTATCGGTGCGGAAGCCCACCGTCTTTCCCTCCCGCAGCAAGCGAGCCCCCACATTGGAGGTCATTATGATGATGGTATTGCGAAAGTCAACCCGGCGGCCCTTGCCGTCGGTGAGGATGCCATCCTCAAGAACCTGAAGCAGGGTGTTAAAGACATCGGGGTGGGCCTTTTCGATTTCGTCCAGCAGGACAACGGAGTAAGGCCGGCGCCAATGAGGCGGGAGGTGGTGTGCTTCTCCATGTATTCCGACATATCCAGGCGAATCATGGCATCTTCATCACCAAACATGACTTCTGCCAGAGCCCGGGCCAGCTCGGTCTTGCCGACACCGGTGGGTCCCAGGAAGATGAAGGAACCTATGGGACGCTTGGGATCCTTTAATCCCGCCCGGGCCCGACGCACAGCC
>DAIOXA010000126.1:5203-5830 GCA_036758185.1 Bacillota bacterium | reverse complement strand
CCCCTACGGCAAACAGGAGCAGGAATTGGTAGACGCCATTGGCAAAGAAGCCGACGATTAGGCTGGCAATCATTTCCTGGCCCCGGGTCTTGTTGTAGAGCCTGCCAGTGAGGTAGCCAATAAATGCGGCAATGGGTAGGGCTAGGGCAAAGCAGAAGACCAGTTCCCATGACCCGCTCAGGTGCAGATATTCAATGCTGAGGTAGCGGACAATGAGTATCGCCAGCTGGCCGCTCATGGCGCCGATGACTATGCCGAAGTTGAGCCCCAATCCGGCAATTACGGGTATGAGGAGGGAGAGCACGATGAAGGCGTTGCGGTAAAAACGACTGGACAACTCGGACAGGAAAAAATTCATGGGCACATTGGTGGCTACAATAAATCCCACCAGGGTAAAGACCACAAAGATTATCGGGACGATATTGTCTGCCAAGTATGGCATCTGCTTGCGCCAAAAGTTTTTAAATCTATCCATTACTTGCCACCCCCTTTGACTTGGGTCAGGGCATAGAGGATGATGCCGTTTTGCAACATCGCCCGCATTGGTTCCGAAAGGTCGGTTCCCACAAACAACTGGTTGGCCACCGGCATAGACGCCGTCAGCAGTCCTTGGAAAAGGAAGGCTCC
>DAIOXA010000126.1:0-5186 GCA_036758185.1 Bacillota bacterium | reverse complement strand
GATTATTACATGGGAAACCTTAGCCTTGGAGGCAGTGGCGCCACCGATGAGAATACCGGCAACCGCCGGAAAAGCCATCATCAGTGGTCCGGAATAGAGCTGGAAATACCCATAACTCTGGGAATAGAGAATTATCCCCAAGGCGCCTAGGATTGTTGAAAGGATGTTGGCTATTATCCTGTTCTTGTTAATATTGATCCCGGACGCGGCGGCAAATTCCGGGTTGCTGCCGCCGGCGGTTATGGCCACACCAGTCTTGGTCCGGAAAAACAGCCAGACCAGGAAACAAAAGGCAAAGAATATCAAGAGCATACCGGTGGGAACAGTGATACCTAGGATTTTAAAGGACCAGAAATTGTTAAAGATCTGGGCGGCCTTTACGCCCTCTAGTTTTATGGTTTCCCGTAAACCCGAACCCATCATCCAACCCATCTGTTTGCTCTTAAAGGGGGCCATGAGCCAGACCAGAGCCATAAAGCCGACAATGGAAAATCCTGTATAGGTCGCGATGGTCATCTCGGCGCCCTTCACCGCGTTTAGGAGCTTGCCATACAGGTAGCCGGTTATGGTGGCAAAGACAATGGCCATACAGGCGACCCTAAGGACCAGGCCTATTCCTACATAGCCCAACTCAATCCCTACCGTCCAGGCCAATAAGCCGCAGATGATACCCAAGGGCAGGGCGAAGTTAGGGCCTGTCCCAGATTTAATCGCGGGAACCATAGCCAGGACCAGCAGGCCATTCATGCCGAAGCGCCGCAGGATATCGCTGAAGAGGATGGGCAGGGACTGCTTGAGAATAGCTGCTGTAATTATAACTAGGAGAAAAAAAGCGGCTATTATCAGCGTTGGCAAACCAACTTTTGCAGTGATGAAGGGTAGCAAACCTTTTTGAACAACATTATCTCTTTTAACAATATCTAAAGACATATTTCACCATCCCCTTGCTGGGAGTTAGCACGGCTGCCGGACATCATTAAGCCAAACTCTGCGTTGGATGCGTCGGGGGGCAGAATTCCCTCTACCTTGCCTTCGCAAACAATCACTATCCGGTCACAAATATTCCTAAGCTCGGCCAACTCCGAAGAAGTCATGACGATTGTCATCCCCTGCTCTTTATTGAGTTGTTTCAGTAGATCCAAGACAAGTTTTTTAGCGCCCACATCAATACCCCGGGTGGGTTCGCTGACCAGTAGAAGTTTAGGCTGCTGAGTGAGGGCCCGGGCCACACACACCTTTTGCTGGTTACCACCGGACAAACTGCCCACGTTCTGCTTGGGGGACGTGCAGCGAATGTCCAGATCCCTAATCATAGTCTTGGTATGTTCCCGGATACGCCGGGAACTCATCAGCCTAGCGAATCCCAAATTAATTAGGAATTTGTTGTGGATCTGCATACTGGTGAAAACAGTATTGAGCTCGATGGACTCGTCCAAGAGCAGCCCAACTCCCTTTCGATCCTCGCTGACAAAGCCCAACCCGGCGGAGATGGCGCCTCTGGGATCATTCAGTTCCAGGGGAAGGCCGTCAAAGACAACTTCGCCCCGGGCCGGGAATATTCCCATAATGCCGTTGGCGACGCCCAGCTTACCCTGTCCTGCCAAGCCGCCGATGCCGACAATCTCGCCTTTTTTAACTTCTAGGTCAAAGCCCTTTACTTCCTCGCCGGGCATCTTGACCACGAGATTTTTGATGCTGAGCATCGCTTCGTCGCCAATCTGTCGAGAGTCAGAATCCCTGCGTTCCAAGGAAACCTTGCGCCCCACCATTAGCTCGGCGATTTCATACTTATTGGTATCCTTGGTTGCTTTGGTCACCACATGTTCCCCGTCCCGCAGGATGGTGACCCGATGGGAAACTTGCATTACTTCGTCTAATCTGTGGCTGATAAAGATGATGCCTATTCCCGTGGCAGCCAACCTTTCAATAGCCTCCAGCAGGTTTTGGGTTTCGCTTTCCGTCAGTACTGCCGTGGGTTCATCAAAGACCAATAGCTTGACCCCAGTCTTATCGATTTCCCGGGCAATCTCAATGAACTGCATGTGCCCCACTGGCAGTCCCGCCACAAGGGTGTATTCCTCTATTCCCATACCAACGGTGTCTAAAGCTTTGCGGGCATCAGCGTTCATCTGTTTCATGTTCAGACCTTCAAATTGCTTGCCAAATACCATGCTGACGATGTTCTGGTTGGTTATTTCTCGATTTATCTTGATATTCTCGGTGATGGTAAAACCACGTATGAGCATGAACTCCTGGTGTACCATGCCAATCCCATGGGCCATGGCCTCATGGGGGGAGGCGATCTTAACTTCTGTACCCTCTATTTCGATACTACCCTCATAGCCTCCGGTGCTGTGGATTACCGACATGCCGAAGAGGATATTCATCAAAGTGGATTTGCCGGCGCCGTTTTCCCCTATGAGCGCATGAATTTCGCCCCGATTGATGTCCAGGTTGATGTCTTTAAGAACTCGATTGCCGGAAAATTCCTTGGAAACGTTTTTTATACTGAGCAGGTGGTCGCTCAAAGTAATACCTCCTACCACATGTACTCTTCAGGATAGTGAATACCAAAAATAATGAGGATGCCTCAAGCCGAATATTATTGAAACATCCTCATTACACCTTACTTTTCAGTTACCTGAAGGCATACTACGTCCTTATACCATTATTACTTGGGGAGATCCCCGTAGGTGAGGAAATCCATCAGGAACAAGAGGTAGTTGTCGTAGGCCACATTGTTCTCAACATAGGGGTTAAGGGTAATAGCTATCCCAGCATAGTCGGCCATGCACTCTTCCAGCACTTTCTGATCGACCTTGCCGTTGGTCTCGCCATTGATCCACTTGACAGCATATTCAGCGCTGGCGATGGTGGACATCATGGCTGCAGGCACGGGCCAAGTGGAGAAGCGCCCGCCCAAGCCTGCATCTTCAACAATCTTGGTGGTCTGGTCGATGACATCCTGCAAGCCGCCCACGATATCATCGGGAACATCCAGGCCCAAGGCCGAAGGATATCCGTGGTAGGGTGAGGGACAGCAAGGCTGGGTATAGATTGCACCCGCCCTGAAAGCTGCATCGATCAGGGGAACCTGCATGGAGCAGTTGGTGGAGAAGAAAGAAGTATCCTTACCGTATTTTTCTACCATCTTGGGAACGTCTTCGAGGATAAACTGCTGAGCGCCGGTGACGCCGGCCTCACTGGTGGGGTCAGGAGCAGTGGCTTCGACAAATGCGATGCCGATCTTTTCACATTCGGCCCGCATCAGGTCGCGCCTTTCCGCCAGGATGGGAATGGACATGTGGCGGGGAAAAGAATAGTGGACCAGGGTCTTGGCGCCTTGCCTCTTGGCTTGGTTGGGGATGGCACTTCCCATGGACAATTCGTCGGGCTGCAGGATAAAGTCAGCACGGGTTGAAACGTCAGGGGCATTTTCCTGGGGAGAGGCATAGACTATGAGCACCTCGTCCTTATTCCTAACTTCGAGGAACTTATCCACGGCGGGGTTGGTACCTGGTACGGCCTGGTTGATGATTATGGCCTTGATGTCCGGATCAGCAGCAAGTTTAGTCAAGACACTAATCATCTGCTCTTGCTCGGTCATGAAGTTATCAGGCCAAAGCTCATGGACGATCTTATCCTTGCCATACTTCTTCTGCACAAACTCTGCGGAACGGTATTCCTCCTCGTTCTGGGACACGGTGTTGGTGATAATGGCGATTTTCCATTTTGCCTCTGGCTGAACAGGATCCGTTCCTGGGTCCGGATCGTCGACAGGTTCATCGTTGCAAGCAACTAATAACAGGGACATTACGACTACCATCAGAACACACAGAACCTTTTTCATTTACCCTTTCCTCCCAAAAGTTAGTTGGAGATATACATCCCCCCATGGTATCATTATAATGTCAAAACCTGCCAAGTCAATACCCTATTTTCTATATTGGTACAATTAAATGGGGTTAACCTATAGACTATATTATCACTAAGGCTAATGTTCTAAGGGGGAGTGGTTAGTGCTGAGGACTCAGATTATAAATATTCAAAAGTTCTCCATTCATGACGGAGACGGCATTCGCACTGTTGTTTTTTTCAAGGGCTGTCCCCTTTCTTGCCTATGGTGCCACAACCCGGAAAGCCGTAGCTGGGCGCCGCAGCCCTTGTACAATCGAGAAAAGTGCAGTCTTTGCCTTGCCTGTATCGCAGCTTGTCCCCAGCAGAGAATATATCTTTCTGCTGGGAGATTAGAGGAAATGCCCCTCTCCTGTTCCGTCTGCGGCGCTTGTGCCGAAGCATGCCTATATGGTGCCCGGGAAATAGCGGGAAGGTTGCTGAGCGTGGACCAGGTTATGGCAGAAATAGACAAGGATGCCATGTTCTATGAACAATCTGGAGGCGGGGTGACCCTGTCGGGAGGCGAGGTCATGGCGGGGCACATGGACTTTGTCCTGGATCTGCTCCGGCACTGCCGACAGCGGGGCTATTCAGTCAACATCGACACCAGCGGCCACGCCCCCTTTGCCAACTTTCAGCGGGTTCTGGAATACGTCGATGTATTCCTCTATGACATAAAGCTCATGGATTCCGGTAAGCACCTGTCCTGGACCGGTCATTCCAATAAGCTGATTCTGGAGAATCTGGTCAAGCTCAGCGCCCTGGGGGCCAGCATCTATATCCGACTGCCGCTGCTAGAAGGAATTAATAGCGGCGATGGGGAAATTAATGCAGTGATCCAGTTCCTGCAACCCCTGAACATCCAGCGTGTGTATTTGCTACCCTATCATGACCTGGGACGGTACAAGGCCGAGAGAATGGGACTTGACACATTTTCCTTGACTCCGCCGGGAAGCAAGAGGCTGGGGGAAATTAAGGCGATGTTTGAGAAAGCAGGTTATATAACTAAAATTGGAGGGTAGGCCAGATGAACCATCGCGTTGCCAAGCTCAGAAAGCAGAGCATAGAGACGGCGCCCCATTTAGACATCACCCGGGCTCGGCTCTATACCCAAGCATACAAGCTCTATGAGGGTACGGTCTCTATACCTGAACTAAGGGCCAGGGCCTTTTACCACTATATGGAGCACCGTCCCCTCTGCATCAACCCCGGCGAACTCATCGTCGGTGAAAAGGGCGACGGTCCCCAGGGGGCTCCCACCTTTCCCGAACTATGCTGCCATACCCTGG
>DAIOXA010000125.1:0-5833 GCA_036758185.1 Bacillota bacterium | reverse complement strand
CCGGATAGGTCGCCACAGGTCTTGTCATAGACGATTTCCGGGCGGATCTCAGGACCCCGCTCGGCAAAGACGATATCGGGGAAGGCCACTCCTGAGGCAAAGCAGGCCCCCACGATATTGCGATTGGTACGAAAGTAGACCCGTATTTCGCTGTGCAGTGCCATGGTCGCGGTTTGGGCTTGGGTGAAGGGATTTTGCATGGGTCGGGACTCCCCTTCCCCGTAGGAATACCACTGGCGCTCATGGCATTTGATGCTACCGCCTTTGACCTCCAGGCAGAGGACTCCCTGGGGGCAGAGAAGGACAAAGTCTATTTCGGCGAAGAGTTTGCCGGTGTGGCCATTGAGGGCCATGGAATGGAACACGGTGAAGGTGTTGGGTAGCTGCTCCATGGCTCGAAAGATCTGTTGTTCACCATAGCTGGTGGTTTCAAGCCTAAACTGGGAAGGAATCATTTTTGCCATACTACTACCCCCAGAATAATAATTTAGTATAGTATTCGTTTCCACCGGACCGTATCCCTGCCGAGGTAAGATGGGGGGATGGTCTAATCATGGGTGGAATTAGAGGAAGGCGCCGGAAACATGGCGCCTTTATTGACTGATAAGATAGTCATTTGGCATTCTTGGGCAGGAAATTCCGCTTCCATAGCCAATTATATATAGTAGTTTAAATCTTGTAATACTTCGCCATCGAGAGGTTGATATTATGAAAGCAGTTGTGGTGGAAGACAACCTAAAATTTCGAAAAACCCTGGTAGAAATTGTCGAATCCTGGGGCATCGACTTTGTTTGCTGTGCTGAGAGTGGTGAGGAATTACTGTCCTTTTTGGGGGATTTCTGCCCTGATTTGGCTTTTTTGGACATTTCCCTTCCCAAGGTTTCCGGGCTGGAGGTT
Organism: Bacillota bacterium; assembly: GCA_036758185.1. GTDB lineage: Bacteria > Bacillota > Proteinivoracia > UBA4975 > UBA4975 > DAIOXA01. The sequence continues at coordinate 4,936 of DAIOXA010000125.1, read as the reverse complement.
GCAAGGTATATCCGGAAGCATTATCCCATGTGCGAAATAATCTTCATCACCTCCCATGACCATTATGTTAAGGATGCTGTGCAACTATATGCTGCCGACTATATCACCAAGCCCCTGGACTTGGAACGCTTAAGATCAACTATTGAGCGCTTAAAGCATAAAGCCACTCGGGTCGATAACACTCTGGAGATTACCGCTGGCCAGGAAGTGCATTTTCTTAGGGAAGGAGACATCAATTTTGTACAAGCCTTGCGTAACAATGTCATTATTTACCTTCATGATGGGCAGATGGAAGCCAACCACAGTCTCAAAGAAGTGCAGGCCATGGTGGGGGAGGGATTTTTCCGGACAAGCCGATCATACCTGGTCAACCTTGCCAAGGTAACAGGCATAAAGCCATATTCCAAGACATCCTATGAACTAACCTTTACCGGCATGGGCAGTGCGATCTTATCAAAAAAGTTGTACGAGGAATTCAGGCGCCAAGTTAAAAATATCGCTGTGAGAAAGGGGCGGAGCAGTGGCTTTTGAAATCATGTTATTTTCTATTCCAGAGGCAGTGGTAATAACCCGGTTGGTCAAAGAGCTGTCAGGAGCAAAGATAACCTTGGACAAATTACTGTGGGTTGGAATCTTAACGGGAATCTGTACGGGATTGTTGCGCTTGGTAATCAACAGCCTTATCTTAAGCATGATCAGTTACGCTGCTGTAGTAGTACTTCTGTTTTGGTTATTTAAGGCTACAGAAATTTGGAAGGTTGCGGTGTCCGTTGGGATCTCCTTGCCCTTATATCTCTTGGTAGAGGTTATAAGCGTTGTGGTAATTCAGGAGATCTTTTCCCCAGACTTGGAAGAAAATTTAACCAATAAGTTTCTTGTGTTTCTTCCTCAGCTGGTAATTATGGCAGTTATTGTAACTTTGTTTACTAAAGCCAATGTCAGATTATTTGTGGGGGATTCCATGGATGAAGGTGATTAACTTTGTCAAAAAATTACTATCGCGCAGCTATCATACTCTACGCTAGTCAAATGTTTCTGTTGGCTGCTATTGTCCCGAACCACCTCATCGCTGAAGCGGGGGCCTTTCAACATTTATCTGAGTTTGTTCAGAAGATATTGATTGCAGTTGTCTTGGCACTCTGTATCGCTTCTGTTTTCTTGATCCGACATATGTACTTAGCCGGTATGCGCACCCAGAGGTATAAGCTAGAGTTGCAAAAGATCAAGAATCTCGAGGAGCAGAACGACATGTTTCGGCAACATAGACATGACCTGTACAACCACCTCACCGTCATCTCCGGCCTGGCCCAACTGGGGAAACTAGATAGTCTAAAAGAGTATTTGGACTCTTACCTACACGATGTCAATAAGAGCATTATTACCGTCAATACCGGGGTAAAGGAATTGGATGTCCTCCTCTATGCAAAGATTTCCCAGGCCAAGGCCTTAGGGCTGGAGGTGGAATACCGCTGGGAGGAAATGGTGCACTGCTGTCCTAATCTCGTAGTCACGCTAATAACCATTGTGGCCAATGCCTTGGATAATGCAATCCGCTCTTGTAGCGAGGCCCCGGGGCGCAAGGAGATGGGAATATATATTACTGGAGACCTGGTCGACTACATATTCGAAGTATGGAATACCTATGATACTTCCCTGGACTTAGAAAAGAACTTACAGATTGAAGGCTATACATCCAAACCTGGTAGTGCCCGGGGCGAGGGATTACGCATCATGCGCAGGGCGACAAAAAAGCTGCAGGGAAACTTGGGCTATGTCCTACAGGATGATGTCTGTGAACTGACGGTGGGAATTCCAAAAATCCGATTGGAGGGAAAGTCTTGATCATCGATCTCGAGGGTATTGCCCATAAGCTCACTACCAAGCTATATGGGGAAACAGATTTAGATGAAGTGGAAAAGGCGAAGATTGAATATGGATTGAGTCTTACCCTGGGGGTTGGCTTGGCCCTGGTGGTGTCCCTGGGTTTCGCCCTTGTCCTGGGGACGGTGGGGTATACCCTGATTTTGTTTGCTTCTACAATGGCTTTGCGCATTTTTTCTGGAGGCGCTCACTGTACCAGTTATGACCGTTGTCTGGCCTTGTCATTGCTGGTCTTTGTTCCGGGGGCGTACGCCATAAAGGTGGCCGGCGCCCTCCCTTTCCAGACTCAGTTGGCGGCATACGCAGGGCTGAGTTTGCTGTCCCTATTTTACTTGGTATTTAAAAGTGTCAAGTTGGCAGCATTGGTGTTGCTGATTAATGCGCTGGCCCTGGGGTTGTGCTACCTTTTGACTGGAGGGTTGGCCCCCCAAGCACTATTAAGTCTCGCTGTAGGGATTGGCTTTCAGACGGCAATGCTGACCCGGCCGGGGCAGTGGTTGGTGGGCCTGGCCGACAAGGTGTTGAAATTTGTCGTATCCTGACAATATCGGCCTTTTCGTCCCGGGAATTGTCCTTTTCATCCTCGAACCATTTCTTGTCCACCATTCTGTGGTACAATTTGGGAAAACATAAGGAGGTGTACAGTCGGTGAAGAAGGCAGTATTGGCTCTTGGTGCTGTTTTAGCCTTTGTCGGAACACTGGGTACGGTAACTCCTATGTGCTTATGTTTTTTCTACAGCCCCAAGAAGCCCGTTGCGCTGAGGTAAGCAAAAATAAGGGGTTGTCTCCTTGGGGAGGCAACCCCTTATTTTTACTTAGTCGCTATGTTTCGGAATATATTTAGCAGTTCTGCCAGGAGGTAGAAAAATGTCAGGGTTAACAAAGCATAAACTTGGCTGGCAATGATCAGCACCAGGCCCTGGACAAAGGAAGGGGCCGGAAAAACTAATCCCTGTAAGAAGCCTGGAATATCAGAATTGCTTCCGACAAACCACAAGAGAATGCCGGTGACCAGACCGGCGCCGCTGGCAAACAGAGCCAGGAGTTCACCCAGGACCTTCAACAGCAATGAGGAGATAGTGGTTATGGGATAGTCCAATTCTCTTTGGGATAAAAGAACCTTGGCTCGGAAGAAAAGGACTTTTACCGCCACAAAGAAAGCAGCCAATACGACGATTAAAGCAATCAGTAAGCCTAAAGCCTGGGGGACATCGTAGCTGATGACTTGAACTATACCCCCAATAATAGAAAAGGCAAAGAAGAGGCCGGTAAAGGCTACAACTACCGCCACTACTCTTAAGACCCAGGCTATGATTCTGCGGAGCAGGGGACCCTGGAAAAGGGATTCGACAAAGGGTTCCACTTGAACCTTCTTCACGTTTACACCTCCGATGATTAGTCATTAAGTAATGCGCAGCTGAAAAAGAATATTTGTAGGTGAGGCAGACAATAGCGAGCCTCTTGACATGTACAGCCGTTGAGAGACAGGCATGGCTTCAGAAAAAATACAGCCCGGGGGCTGTAATTGTAACAGGGCGTACCCTGTTAGCGGTGTACTTTAATTATTAGACACTGACAAGCAAAAATCCCGCTTGAGGGTGACAACTTACTTTTTGCCGGGACATATAATTCTATTAGGCCCCTTGACAGTAGGGGAGAGGTGGGCATAGAATTATACTATGAAATGTCCGGACATTCGGATATAGGGGGCGGAGTGATGACTGGACTGAAAGCAGTCGGTGGTGCGCTGAAGAAAAAGGGCTTGCCCCGGGTAGAGGCCAGGGAATGGCGCCAGTCGCTGGTGCTGGAGGGGAGAGTGGATACTTGGCGGCAGTACATCGATGCCGGTTATGCTGGAACTGGTCACGGTTATCAGGGTGTGGTCAACGATATTCAGGTCCAGGGGATTGCGCCTTTAGAGGAATATCTCCCCCCTACTAGCGACCAATCCTTGGCCGGACAGGAGTTTGATGTGGTGGTTGTGGGGGGCGGGGTAATTGGTTGCTCAATAGCCCGGGAGCTGACGCGCTGGAATTTGCGGGTGGCGGTGTTGGAGAAGGAAGATGATGTTGCCAAGCAGACTTCCTGCCGCAACAACGGCATGATTCATCCCGGCCTGGCAGCAACTACCGGCACTAAGAAGCTTACCTACAATATCCGAGGCAACCGCATGTACACCCAGGCCGCAGGGGAGCTGGGCTTTAGGTTGGAGCGCTGCGGTTCGGTGGTGATGCTGGAGAGGGGTATCTACCAGCTCCTCTTGCCCTGGGTCAGGAAAAATGCGCTGAAAAAGGGCGTCGACGGGTTCATCCCCCTGACCCGGCGGGAGGTACAAGAGCGGGAACCCTTCGCCACCCCTGCGCAAAGGGGTGGGATATTCTTGCCCTCCACCGGGGTGGTGGCACCCTATGAGGTGACGGTGGCCTACGCCGAAAACGCTGTGGAAAACGGTGCCCAGGTCTTGCTAAACACTGTGGTGCAAGGGTTTACCATGGAGCACGCTCGCATTGTCGCTGTGGAGACAAATCGGGGTAAAGTACGGACCAAGGTCGTCGTCAATGCCGCCGGAGTATGGGCCGACAAGGTAGCGGGGCTGGCCAATGACCGCTTTTTTACCATCCATGGGCGCAAGGGCGCCATTGCCATCCTGGATAAAAAGACTCGGCCCTACCAGGGCGGTGTTTTGGCCATGCCCAAGCTGTGCAGCAAATCCCATACCAAGGGGGGGAGCGTCAACCCTACGGTGGAGGGCAACCTGCTTATGGGTCCCAATGCTGTGGAGGCGCCCCAGCGGGAGGACTGGACTACGGGACCGAAAGATATAGAGTTTTTGCTCTCCCGGCACCTCCCCCTCAATACTCAGCTTGGGGTCAAGGATGTCATTACCTACTTTGCCGGGGTGCGGGCGTGCACCTTTGAAGAGGATTTCATTGTCGAACCTTCCCAGTATGTCGGCAACCTGGTGCATGCCGCGGGAATCCAGTCCCCGGGGCTGGCCTCGGCGCCGGCCATTGCCCAAGATGTGGCGGACATGGTTGTCACCCTCTTAAAGGG
>DAIOXA010000124.1:1163-5901 GCA_036758185.1 Bacillota bacterium | reverse complement strand
CCGCAATTGGTAGAGCTGGGCCAGGCCCAATTTATCGGCATCATAGACCAGGACTGTATTTACATTGGGTATATCCAACCCATTTTCAATGATGGTGGTGCTGAGCAAGACCTGATAGTTTCCTTGGTAAAAATCAACCATGGTCTTCTCCAGTAGCCCTTCGGACATCTGCCCGTGAATGATGCCGATGCTGACATCCTTTAGTAAGCGACGCAAGCGAGATGCCAGGGAGTCGATACCTTGAACACGGTTATAAATCAGGTACACCTGACCGCCCCGATCCAACTCTCGACGCACGGCTGTAACAGCCAGCTGATCGGAATACTCCATTACATAGGTCTGGACGGGAAAGCGCCCCTCGGGGGGAGTATTGATGACACTGAGATCTCTGATTCCCAGCAAAGCCATATGCAATGTGCGGGGGATGGGGGTGGCAGTCATGGTCAAGATATCTACATCGGCTTTGAGGTTTTTGATTCTTTCCTTGTGTTCCACACCAAATCTCTGCTCCTCATCCACTACTAAAAGGCCCAGGTTGGGTAGTGCTACATCCTTCTGGAGCAAGCGATGGGTCCCGATTACTATGTCTACGCTACCAATACTTGCCGCCTGGATAATCTCCCTCTGCTGGGCAGCAGTTTTAAAGCGGCTGAGGACCTCGACCCGGACAGGGAAGGGAGCAAACCGCTGGCTGAAGGTATTGTAATGTTGCTGAGCCAGGACGGTGGTGGGGGCCAAGATGGCGACCTGGGTTCCATCCATCACTGCCTTCATAGCTGCCCGCAAGGCAACCTCGGTCTTGCCATAACCTACATCTCCGCAGAGCAGGCGGTCCATTGGCCGGGGCGCCTCCATATCTTCTTTTACCTCCTGGATGGCCCGGAGCTGGTCGGGGGTCTCTTGAAAGGGAAAGCTGTCCTCCAGCTCGCGCTGCCACGGCGTATCCGAGGCGAAGGCATGGCCCTCCATGGCCTGGCGCTTGGCATACAATTGGAGCAGGTCAAAAGCCAGCTTTTGCACGGATTCTCTGACCTTGTTCTTGACCCGCTGCCATTCCCCCCCACCCAGGGAGTAGAGTTTTGGCGCCTTTGCCTCGCCGCCGCCCAGGTACTGCTGCAGCATGTGAACCTGATCGGTGGGCAGGTAGAGGCGGTCTTTACCTGCGTATTTTATGTACAGATAGTCCCGCTGTACGCCAGCAATATCGCGGGTAACCATGCCCAAAAATTGACCAATTCCATAGGCCGAATGCACAACATACTCCCCCGGCACCAGGCTCTGCAGTTCACTGGCCGTCATCCCACGTTGTTGCTCAGCTTTTTTGGGTTGCTGACGCCGAGGCTTAAGCTCACTGAAGCTGAGAACAACTAGGCTTTGCTCCAGAAGCTCAAAACCCGAACTCAGCCCTCCTGCCACAAAATTGACGGCGCCAGGATGCAAAGCTTGAGGCCAAGAATGGTGGACGGGAATATCCCGATCCCCGAGGGACTGGGCCAGTTGCTGGCTACCCCCCACCACCACAACCGTGACCCCCCGCTTGAGCCAAGCACTAATTTCATCGGCAATCAACTGCTGCTGCCCGTAAAAGCTGGGCACTTGCCGGAAGGAAATAGTGCCACTGCTGCTGAGGCGAAAATGCTTCATGGAGCGCATGAGAAGGCTCAGGTGTAAGGTGGAAATGTGGCGCCATTTTGCCTCCACCTGGGGCAGGGACAACCATGGTTGCAGGTCAGGGAGCAATCTTCCTTTTTCCAGCAGGGTTTGGTGGCGCTCCATCAATTCTCCTGAATGTAGTTCCAGTTGTTGAATAATCTCTGTGGTCTCGGCAACCACAACTTGACCCTGGGAGAAATAGTCCAAGAGGCTATATGTGCCGTCAAACATGTACTGCAAGTAGCGTTGATAACCCGGCCAAAACTGCAAGTGAGTAAAGCGCTCTCGATCCTGTCCTAGTTGGGCCTGGAACAGGGGAGACAGATCTTTGCCCCGCTCTTGCAACTTGGCCAATACCCGCTGCTTTATGTGCATGTTGAGAACTAGCAAACGGGCGGATCCCAGGTGCAAACTGGGCAACTCTTGCTGGGAACGCTGGGTTCCCAAATCAAAGGTACGCAGGGATTCCACCTGAATGTCATAGAATTGGATTCGGCAAGGCTCCTGGCCCGGCGGGTATACATCCAGGATATCGCCCCTACGACTGAATTGTCCGGGGGAGTCTACCAGCTCAACCCGCTGATAGCCTAGATCGGCTAGATTAGCGGCACAGTCCTCTATGGACAAGGTAAGGCCAGGAGCTAAATCCACCGACCCTTCACCTACATGGTGGGGTGGAGGCAATAGTTCCAAGAGGGCAGTGGCGGGTGCTGCAACGAGACATGGCTTGCCGGCGGCGGCCTTGTCCAGGGCAAGAATACGCACTTTTTCTAACTCGTGGCTTTCGGCATCCACTTCTGCACCCAGAGTGGGTCTATTGGGAAAGAGAAAACCCTTTTCGCCGCTGAAAAACTCATAATCGGCCAAGAGAGTTTCGGCATCCTTAAGGCTGGCGGTAATAAAGAGAACGGGATCCTGGATTTGGGCCATGAGGAGATGGATGAGCAGGGCGCGCTGGCTGCCAGAGACTCCAGCCCAGAGGTGATGCCCACCTTTTTGCAGCTGGGTTATAACTTCTGCTATTCCCTGATTTGCCGCGGCGATTTGCCTGATGTCCATAAATGTACTCCCTCCCCAGCCATCAATCCAGGACCACCGACCCATTAAATTTATTCATGGCAACAGCAATACCCCGATGAAGCCATACTTCTATTGCTTGGGCGCCCTGCTCCATCATTCCTCTGAGCAGGGGAAGTTCGTGTTGAGCAAACGGCTTGAGCACGAATTCCCGCGGGGTAAGGATGGTATCCGCCCCTATTCCTAAACGTAAACGGGGGATATTATGGTGACCCAAGTATTCCAGAATAGAGCGCATCCCCTTCTGACCGCCATCGGATCCCTGGGGGCGAAAGCGTAGCGTTCCCAAGGGCAATACTAAATCATCATATATGATTAGGATGTCCTGATTGTCAGGATTCAGTTCCCGGATTGCAGCGGCTACTGCCCGACCGCTGACATTCATGTATGTCTGGGGTTTTAGGATGTAGATTGTCTCGCCGGCAAAGGTCGCCCGGGCGGCGACCCCGTGCCAGCGTCGGCCCAAATCCCTTGCCCTCATCCCCTCAGCCAGTCTATCCACCACCATAAATCCTGCGTTATGCCGAGTTTCCTTATACTTGGGACCAGGGTTGCCCAAACCAACGATAAGTTTCAATTATAGCGCCTCCTCGTCAAAAAAAGGGCGCCAGGGGCGCCCGCTTTACTCTGTCTCCGCTTCTGGTTCGGGAGTTTCTGCAACTTCTTCTTCGATGTCGGTTGTCTCGGTGGTTTCTTCTTCCTCCTCAGCGAGACGTGGCGCCAGTATTGAAACGATTGTCTCGGTCTCGGCGGTCAAGACTTCGACATTGTCCATTAGCGCCAAGTCAGCCACTGTCATGGTATCGCCAACGTTCAAGGCGCTGATGTCCAATTCATAACTCTGGGGAATATCCGTTGGCAAACACTTTACCTCGACTTCCCGGATCTGTTGCTGTAAAATGCCGCCAGTCTTGACGCCCTCGGCCTCGCCGGTGAGGTGTACGGGGACAGTGGTGGTCAGCTCCTGCTTGAGGTCAACCGCATAAAAGTCGATATGAAGAATATCGCCCTTGACCTTATTGCGTTGCAAGTCTTTTACCATGGCAGTATGGGAGTTACCTGCCACCGCCAGATCTATTAAGGTGTTGGGGGCGCCATGGTTGATAAAGTGGACTATTTCTGCTTCCGGCACAGCAAGTTGAATGGTTTCGGTATTGCGCCCATAAAGCACTGCAGGAACTTGGTTTTCTCTGCGCACTTGACGCCCCTTGCCTGTGCGGATAGTAGCATTCAGTTTATAGCGTTCCATTTGCTTCTCTCCTTCTGCCCGATTTCCAATACAGTATACTCTGATGAATACCCCAAGTCAAATCAAGTCGCATCAAATAGCGTGCTGATGGACAGATCCTCATGGATACGGACAATGGCATTGGCAAGGAGCTCGGCAACCGTACAGAGACCACCAGTTCCTTGAGGGGAGCTTTGGCAAGACGCTCCAGGGCGGGACCGGAAAAGACTGGATGAGTGCAACAGGCATAGACTTCCTTGGCGCCATGATCTAGGAGGGCCTGGGCGCCCAGGGTGATTGTCCCGCCCGTGTCAATTATGTCATCCACCAGGATGGCTTTCTTGCCACGGATACCGCCGATGATGTTCATGATTTCCGCAACATTTGCCTGGGGGCGACGCTTGTCAATTATGGCAATGGGAACACCGAGGTGCTGGGCCATATCCCTGGCCCTGGTCACTCCGCCCATATCCGGGGATACAACTATAAATTCGCCGGGATCCTTGCTGGCAAAGTGTTCCGCCAGTAAGGGTACCGCAGTCATATGGTCGACGGGGATATCAAAAAAGCCCTGTATTGCCCCAGCATGGAGGTCGATGGTCAAGATTCTGTCGGCGCCGGCTACAGTGAGAAGGTTGGCCACCAGTTTGGCTGTGATGGGATCCCGGGGCCGGGTCTTGCGGTCTTGACGGGCATACCCGTAGTAAGGGATGACGGCAGTAATGCGCTTGGCCGATGCTCGCTTGAGGGCATCAATCATCACCAAGAGTTCCATCAGAT
>DAIOXA010000124.1:0-1149 GCA_036758185.1 Bacillota bacterium | reverse complement strand
AGTGGATTGGACAATGAAAACATCTGCCCCCCTGACGCTCTCCTCGATGCGCACTGAAACTTCGCCGTCGCTAAACCGAACGACCTCGCCAGCTCCCAAGGAGGTCTCTATCCGTTGGGCGATGGCCTTGGCCAGGGGAAGGTTAGAAGTGCAACTAAAGATCTTTAACTTGCGGTCATAATACATTCAGTCCTTCTTCCTCCAATCAACTTTTACTGTCTGCCTGCTGCGGGCTATTGCCAAGGCCCGGGCAGGGACTTCATCAGTTATTGTCGAACCGGCGGCGACATAGGCCCCATCCCCAACTTTAACTGGGGCGACGAGGTTGCAATTGCTGCCGATAAAGACATCGTTGCCAATTTCAGTTAGGCTTTTTTTCTTGCCATCATAGTTGGCGGTGATGACGCCGCACCCGATATTAGTGTTTTGTCCTACCTTGGCATCGCCAACATAAGCCAGGTGAGGCACTTTGCTGCCGTCCCCAATTTGGGAGTTCTTTATTTCGACAAAGTCTCCCACCTTTACCCCGCATCCGATCTCTGAACCCGGCCGGATATAGGCAAAGGGGCCGATCCTGGTTCCCTGGCCAATTCGGCTTTCCTCGGCCACCGAATGATGAAAGCTAACCCCTCCCCCCAGTTGGCAGCAAGTGATCATGGCATCGGGACCAATGGTGCACTTGGGACCGATTTTTGTGTCACCATAGATATGGGTGTTGGGCATTATCACGGTATCGGGTCCAATTTCTACGCCGACATCAATCCAGACGGCGCCGGGGTCCTGCATCGAGACCCCTGAACGCATCAGGGTCTGGTTTATCCGGAAGCGCATTATCCCTTCAGCCCAGGCCAGCTGAACCCGGTCGTTAATCCCCGCCACCTCGTTATGGTCCCGGGCGACAAAGGCCCCGGTCTTTTCGCCCTGTCGAGCTAGGAGGGAGATAAGATCAGTTAAGTAGTATTCTCCCTGGGTATTATTGGGAGTCAATGCCGCCAGCAGTGGGGACACCTTGCCCCAATTATAACAGAAGGCGCCGCTGTTGATCTCTGTGATGCCTTTTTCTTTTGGGCTGGCATCCTTTTCTTCGGTGATGGCCGTGACCCAGCCTTTTTCGTCCCGGACAATCCGCCCATAGCCAGTGGGGTCAGG
>DAIOXA010000123.1:0-5914 GCA_036758185.1 Bacillota bacterium | reverse complement strand
CAACACTTGGGCATGTTGGGGGCAAGAAGATTCTTTGTTGCTTCAGTCATGGCCATTACCTCCCTTCCTTAATTCTGTCCACAATCTCCTCGGCGGTGATGCCGACACCGGGACGAAGGATAGTTTCGATTGGCTTATCCATGCCATAGAGTGACTCTTGAACTAATTTAAGGAACTGACCGTAGGCTGATTCGACTAAAAGGATCTTCTTTGCTTTGGCAGCAGCCTTACGCATTTGCTCAGCAGGCATCGGACGCAAGGTCACTGGACGGAAGTGCCCAACCTTGACATCACTAGCTTTGAGCATTTCCAATGCACCCTGGGCGGCTCTGGAAACAACACCGTGGGCAAGGATCAATACGTCCATTTCCTCATCAGTGTTGAATTCTTGCCACTCGACGAGTTCAGGGGTTGCCTTTTCATAGTCCTTGGCAATATCCATTACGGCGTCGTATAGTTCGGCTTCGGTGTTATAAGTGTTACGCAAGTACTGGGTGGGGCGGTCTACTCCAGGCGTTCCAGGTAGGCCAACCATAGCTTCAGTCTTAACCATTTCGATGCCACGCTCAGCGGGGTCGTAAATTGTCAGGGGCTCACGCATTTTGGCCTGATAACCGTCACCCAGCACAAAGGTGGGGAATCTGTACTTCCAAGCGGTGTTAAAGGCTTTAATTGTGTAGTCATATAGGTCCTGGTGACCTGCTGTGGAGTAAACAACCCGGAAACCTTCGCCGTTGCCACCGAATGTGGTCAGGGTTACTTCTTGTTGAGAGTAGATAACGGTCGCCGTCGAGGGGCCACCCCGCTGGGTAATTACAATAACGGTGGGTATCCGCATCATCTCAGCCATGGACATGGATTCCTGGAACAAGACGTTGCCAGGGCCAGCAGTAGCTGAAAAGGCCCGCTTACCGGATATTACCCCACCAACGGTGGTAAAACCTGCAGAAATCTCGTCTTCAGTTTGAAGAAATTTTTTCCCATACTTAGGGGAAAGTCGAGTCCAATAGTGCATGATCTCATTCTGGGGAGTGATGGGATATCCATACATGATATCCGCTTCCGCAGAAAGCGCAGCCCAGGCACATGCTTCGTTGCCTGTCATGAACACTCTTTTCTCGCCTATTACAGGCTTGTCACTCATGAACAACACACCTCCTGTTAGATTTGAGAAATATATTTGTAAAAGACCGGTTATATTATCCGGTTCGTCTTACCAAAACGCAGCAGGCATAAAGCGTTTAATGATCTTTACGGGATTCCCCATCTCGTCCCGATCCCCAAATTCATCTGCCAAATCCTCGACGACTGCGCTATATATTACGGGAACTCCCAGCTCATTGGCAGCTTCCGTTACCACCAGAGCGCCTTTTTCAATTAAGTCAGGGGTAGTTTCGTCACCTAAGTGGGTGTTGTTGATAATCCCGTGCACCTGACCCAAAGAGCTGACATACTCAACGATATCTTCTTTTGAGCCGGTAATAGGGCGGGCAATATTAACAACCACAAAAATCCTCAGGTCCGGATCAGCATGTGCGCCTTCGATCAAATTAAAGATCTTCGCTCCGTGGACACCATACCCGACATCGAGGATAATATCGCCTGGACTGCGCAGCGCCCATATCATCTCTTGATTGATAAGGGAGCCTGCTTCACCCAATCCCATGGTCTCTTCCGGTGCCCAAGCGATGACCCTCAGACCCATCTGTTCCAGCTCTTTTTTTAGCGGTCTTAATGTATAAAAGGGTTCCACGGTATCTAAATCAACAATGGTTACTTGCCGCTGCTCTTTGAGCAGTTCCAAACTACGATTTATGGCATTCTCGCTCTTGCCACTGGCATACTCGCCAACAAATGCTTCAACAATGCGCACTGTTTTAATACAGCCCCCCAACGCAGTAAACTGTAATAGTACAAGCCTTGTGAAGTATATAACAGGTTAACGGGCCTTGAAAATGCTTGCCCGCTTTAGTGAAACATATTACCCTGAACCAGTATAACAGATGGGTGAAATTTTCGTCAAGAGATAACGAAGCCTGCTCGAGCAGGCTTAGGGTTCCCTTAGTTGCTTTAAAAGATAATTGTACCTTTTCTCAGCAACCTCTAATTTTATAATGGCATAGTCTACCAATTCATGGTCCTTGACTTGCTCAAAATATGCTTGAGCTTGATGCCATTCCTCCTTGGCGCCATCAACTAATTCCAGCAATGAAGGCTGTGGAGTGTTTATGACAGCCTCCCTATTCCTTTGCATCAGGATCTTTAGCTTTCCGCTTGTTGTAGCAAACACGGCCCCTTCACCTCTAGTACCATTTGACCAGTATTATTGACCAAGGGTGGGCCGAATAAACAAAAAAACCGCGAGCTTGCTGATTTTTATAATTTGATCCGGCCTTCTAGTGCCTTGGCCAGGGTCATTTCATCTGCGTACTCCAGGTCTCCCCCCACCGGAAGCCCATGGGCAATCCTGGTGACATTGACATCCAAAGGCTTGAGGAGTCGAGCCAGGTACATTGCCGTCGCTTCACCCTGAACGTTAGGGTTAGTTGCGATAATTACTTCCTCGGGCTTGTCCGCTTGTATTCTAGTCAGGAGGGACTTGACATTGAGCTCTTCGGGGCCGACTCCGTCCAGGGGAGAAATGGCACCATTGAGGACATGGTACTGGCCCTTGTATTCATTGGTTCGCTCCATGGCCAATATGTCCCGGGATTCTTGAACAACACAAATAAAATTGTGATTTCTGCGGGAATCTGAACATATGGGACAGGGGTCGGTGTCGGTCATGTTGCCACAGAGACTACAGGTGAGCAGTTTGGACCTGGCCTCTACCAAGGTGGTGGCAAAATTACGCACTTCCGACTCTGGCATTTTGAGGACGTGAAAGGCTAAGCGCTGTGCTGTCTTATTACCAACTCCGGGCAGCTTTTGAAACTGAGCGATCAGTCGAGCAAGGCTGTCATAGTAACGCATAGCTAGAACAACCCCGGCGGTAGCTGCATTCCTCCCGCGATCTTCTGCATTTCGGCGGCAGCTAGTTCCTCAGCCTTGCGCAGAGCTTCATTGGCCGCTGCCTGCAGCAGATCCTGTAGGGTCTCGATATCCTCTGGATCCACGACTTCGGGATCAATGGTTATCTGTAAAACTTTGCGATGTCCATTGACGGTAACCTCTACGACTCCGCCGCCGGCAGTGGCTGATATCGACTTCTGCTCTAACTCCTCTTGCATTTTCTTCATATCTGCCTGCATCTTCTGAACCTGTTTCATGGCCTTTCCCATTCCACCAACCAATTCCTTCACTCCCTCTATACTATTGTTTGATTTGGACCTTGTACTGGTCCAGTCCTAGCACTCGTTTTATAGCTGGGACAATAATCTGGCGATGTTCTGCCTTCATGACATTGTCACAGTGTAACCTGTAGTTCTCTGGATATTCCAGAACTATACCGCCGCCTTTCAAGAAGGCCTGGGCTTCTTTGAGCCAAGCATAGGTTGTTATGCTTTCCCTCTTTACCTGGGTCAATACCTCCTGCCATTTCTCCGCGGTCAGTTCTCCATGACTGGGTTGCAGGTCTTGGGACGATTCTTGTTTCGCCGGGGACACGGCAGGGGTCGATGGGTCAAGACAAAATTTGATTGCCATCAACTCTACTGCCATGCGAGGATGAACCCAACGCCGACTATCCTGAATAGCAGAGGCCACTGCATCCATTAAATGCATTATGGCATCGGTGCCATAGTTGTCAAGACCTCTTTTGGCCTTTGGCCTGGCCCCGGAAGCCCGAAGCAGACCGTCCCGCAACATCTCCAGCAAATCTGTCAGAAGCTGCCGATAATCTAGCCCCGAGGCGCCAAACTCGTCAAATAAACGCAACACCTCACCAATGTCCCGGGCATTCAGGGCATCGGCCAGCTTAACCAAACTGGATTTATCAATTGAGCCCAGGGCCAGCCATACGTCCTGGGGTTGAATTTTGCCCCCATCGGTAAAGGAAATGACCTGCTCCAACAGGCCTAGGGCATCCCGCATGCCGCCTTGGGCGCGAAAAGCCAAGAGGTTGGCGCTTTCCGAGTCCAAGGAGGCGCCGACTTCTTGAGCAACTTGTTGCAGGTGCTGGGCAATCATCGTCTCGGTCAGGGGCCGGAAGTCAAAGCGCTGACATCGGGAAAGGATGGTTGCCGGCAACTTCTGGGGTTCAGTTGTAGCCATGATAAAAATTACATGGGCAGGAGGCTCTTCCAAGGTTTTGAGTAAGGCGTTAAAGGCTTCGGTGGTTAGCATATGAACTTCATCAATAATGTAGACCTTGTACCTGGTCAAAGCCGGCGCATATTTAACTCGGTCCCGCAGATCTCGTACTTCCTCAATGCCGCGGTTTGTCGCTGCATCCATTTCAATTACATCCATGGCGCTGCCGGCGTTTACCGCCTGACAGAGTTCGCATTGGTTGCATGGCTCCGAAACTGGCTTGGTAGAGCTGAGACAGTTAACTGCCTTGGCCATGATTTTGGCGGTGGTGGTCTTTCCTGTACCTCGAGGACCAGAAAACAAGTACGCGTGGGATAGGCGTCCACTGGCTAGGCTATTCTGCAAAGTCTTGACGATATGGTGTTGCCCCACATATCCCCTTTCAAATCCCTGAGGACGGTACCTGCGATATAGTGACTGATAGGCCATTTTTTCTCCACCTCCCTCAGGTATTATACTGTATTTTCCTGGGTAGATGCAAAAAAACAATCGCTACAGCGCGATTGTCAGTTAATTATATTATTGGCCGTGCCCCGCTTTCGACATCCAACTCCAGGCGGCACTCCGCTAGTTAACTCGGATCAGGCTGGCCTGGGGCACATTGACACATCTGCTTACCGCTGCTTCCTTCCGGATCTGACGGGGTTCACAGAGGCCAATTGCCCAGGACCCGACCGTCAACATCACTTGTCGGAACCAGACCCCACAGCTGAGATGCCTCAACGCGGGCATTCAATCCTGCTATAGCGGGTTGCAGGTACAGGGCACCGCTACCTCCCCATCTAGCACGGCCAAGAAAACACAGTGGCGGAGAGAGAGGGATTCGAACCCTCGAGACGAGTTAACCCCGCCTACTCGCTTTCCAGGCGAGCGCCTTCAGCCAAACTCAGCCATCTCTCCGTGTTAGCTTACAATGGCGGAGAGAGTGAGATTCGAACTCACGGGACGGGATCACCGCCCACTCGCTTTCGAGGCGAGCGCTTTAAGCCGGACTCAGCCATCTCTCCGCAACTATCTAAGTTTTTTAAAAAAGTCTTTGAGGATCTTACTGCACTCATCAGCCATTATGCCGCCCACGGCCTCCAAGTGATGATTATACCCGGATATACGCTTTAGGTCAATAAGAGAACCAAAAGCCCCTGCCTTGGGGTCCGAGGCGCCATAGTACACCGCCTTGACCCGAGCCTGCAACAATGCGCCGGCACACATGGGACAGGGTTCTAAGGTTACATAGACCCGGCTGTTATACAGGCGCCAATCACCATACCGTGCAGAAGCCCTTTTTATGGCAATCATTTCTGCATGGGCAGTGGGGTCCTTACTTGTCTCTCTGCGGTTTCCCGCAATAGAGAGAATACGGTTGTATCCGCTAACCACTACGGCCCCTATGGGAACTTCACCAATCTCAGAAGCTCGCCGGGCAGCAGCCAGGGCCACCGACATATAGACTTTGTGATTCATTGGCAAACCACCTATTAAGACAGTGGTGCGCCCGGGAGGATTCGAACCTCCGGCACCCGGTTTAGGAAACCGGTGCTCTATCCCCTGAGCTACGGGCGCCAGTCGAATAAACAATACTGGTCAATGACCTTTCGGTCAAGAGACCAGTGAATTGGCAATGGCGTGCCCGGCAGGATTCGAACCTGCGGCCTTTTGATTCGTA
>DAIOXA010000122.1:2961-5997 GCA_036758185.1 Bacillota bacterium | reverse complement strand
GATCTCATCAATAAACAGGACATCCCCCGGCTGGAGGTTGGTTAGAATTCCGGCCAAATCTCCGGGGCGTTCGATGGCTGGACCCGAAGTTATGTGGATGCTGCTGCCCATTTCCCTGGCGATTATCGATGCCAAGGTGGTCTTGCCCAATCCTGGTGGACCAGAAAGCAGCACATGATCCAAGGGCTCTTCCCGACGCAGGGCGGCTTGTATAAAAACAGACAGGTTGGCCTTAACTGCATCCTGACCTATGTATTCACTGAGGCGTGCAGGGCGCAACCCCGTCTCGCCCCGATCCAATTCAGTATCCTCCGGAGTCACAATACGCTGCTCCCTCATCCCTTGTCACCCCCTGCAAGCCTGGACAAGGCAGCCCGAACCAATGCTTCTGTACTGGTGTAGTCCTTGGCCAGGGTGCGCAGAACTGGCCGTGCTTCAGCTGCTCGGAAACCCAAAGCTACCAGGGCGGCCTCGGCATCACCAATGAGGCCCACCGAGTATTCGTCCCCGATAGGGCCAAACTCAATTTTATCCTTTAATTCCAGGAGCAGGCGCTGGGCCGTCTTGCGCCCCACCCCAGGTACAGTGGTCAGGGCAGTAACATCCTCCCGGGCCAGGATCGCCTGGAGCTGGCCAGCATTCCAGGTGGAGAGCACTGCAAGGGCCAAACGAGGCCCGATTCCAGATACAGAAATGAGCTGGCGAAATACTGTCAGTTCAGTATCGCTTTCCAAACCAAATACGGCCATGCTATCCTCCCGGAGCACTAGGTGGGTATGTAGCTTAACTCGGGGCATGGAAGCGATTGCTTCTACCCGGGAGGAGGGGACAAAAACCCTAAACCCTAGTCCGTCCACTGCTACAACCACATGGTCAGCTCCCTTGGCCACCGGTTCCCCTTCTATATAGGCAAAGATACGAATCACCCCCGTCTCAGACGAAATCCTTCAGGTCGATTGCAGTGACACAGGGCCACAGCCAGGGCATCGGCTACGTCATCGGGCTTGGGCGCCTCAGCCAAATTGAGCAGCACCCGAACCATCGCTCCCACCTGCTGTTTAGCTGCCCTGCCGTTGCCCACCACCGACTGTTTGACCTGCAGGGGAGTGTATTCCGCCACCTGGCAGTTGTGTTGGGCGGCCAGCAGCAAGCATATTCCCCGGGCCTGTCCCACCAGGAAGGCGTTGGTTACATTGCGATTAAAAAATAGTTGTTCCACGGCCACTACTTCAGGTTGCCAGCGCTTAAACAGTTCTTGGCCCTCCCGGAAAATGCTGAGCAGACGCTGTTCCACCAGCACTCCGGCAGGGGTGCGTATACAGCCGTAATCCCGTGTATGGTATGTATTGCCCTGTTTGTCAATTATAGCATATCCCAGCGTGGCCAAACCAGGGTCGATTCCCATTACGCGCATGGCAATCCCTCCTGTACATACGTTCTACACTTACCAGCCCTTTACCTGCCGAGAAAAAGAAAAAAACCCGTCCATCGGGTTAACTTGTGAGATTAATTAGCCAGTCATCGCACTCCTTAGGGCTGGCAAAGGGAATGTCATCAGCCAATAAGTCTAATTTGTCACCGGGGGCTTCGTCATAGACCTGAAAAAGAGTCCCATCCTCCAAGAAAATTGCGATGTAGTTGTCCTGGGTTAGGCGGATGTACCCACGCTGGGGCCACTGGTGCTCAGAACAATCCAAGCAAGTTTTAGCTGGAAATCGCACTTCCACCCTCTCCCCGTCAAAGGTGAGGATGGTGGCGCCGGGGTAAAGATCGGCCAAGAGAACTTCCAGCTGAACCCGGTTTTTCCCCCGCCAGGTCAGGTATTCCTCGGGCGCCAGGGGCTGAAGGCGCTGGCCACAGTGGGAACACCATTGTAGCCCTTGAATCTCGGTAAACTCATCGATGAGGGCTGAGGGACCCTGCTGGGAACCAACGCGCCAGCGGTTTGCGCCAAGTACTGCAGTGAGCAAGACCAGCACCGACACAGCTCCCGTCAGGGCAAATTTCAGAAGTCTGGATGTAAACAAAGCATCACCCCTGGATATTGTTTGTCAGGGGTGAGATTTCTATGCAATTTAGCCAATATCCTCGGGCATATCCCAATTGGTATAGACATTTTGGACGTCATCATGTTCGTCCAGGGCCTCTACCAGGTCCAGGACCTCTGGGGGACCTTCAATGAGGTTGTCGGGGAGCATGGTTATCTCTGCCGATTCCAATACACACTGCGCTTCTAAAGCAACTCGCACCTGTTCAAAGGCCTCCGGGCTGGTGATGATCTCCCACCCCTGCCCCTCGTCCCTGACGTCCTCGGCGCCGGCGTCCAGGGCCGCCAGCATCATCTCTTCCTCATCCAGGGGGCAGTTGTCCTTGGCCACAAAGATCTGGCCCTGGCGCTTAAACATCCAGGCCACACAGCCTGTCTCGCCCAAATTGCCACCCTTGCGCGAAAAGATGTAGCGAATTTCCCCGGCTGTGCGGTTGCGGTTGTCGGTGACGATGTCCATGAGAATTGCCACCCCACCTGGACCATAGCCCTCGTAGGTAATCTCTTCAAGGTTGTCGCTGTCAGAACTGCCCACTGCCCTGGCGATGGCCCGATTGATATTGTCATTGGGCATATTGGCGGCACGGGCTTTGTTAAGCGCCATGCGCAGGCGCATATTCCCTTCCGGGTCGGCGCCGCCGCCTTGGCGAACGGCAACTATGATTTCCCTGGCGATTTTAGTAAATACCTTGCCCCGGCTTGCATCCTGGCGGGCTTTCTTATGTTTGATATTTGCCCATTTTGAATGACCAGCCATACTAATCCCTCTCCTTCTCTTCTAAATCCTTCCACCGCTAATATTAGCACACCAGGGTAGTGAGGGCAAAAAAATACGCGTCACCGCGTATTAAGAAGAGGGGGTTAACTTGAGAAGCTTTTGGTCACCCCTATTATAACCCTAAATGTGAGGACTATAGGTTAAGAGAACGTGATAATAACATCACAGTTAGGGTTATAATAGGGGTGACCAAAAGCTTCTCAAGTTAACC
>DAIOXA010000122.1:0-2951 GCA_036758185.1 Bacillota bacterium | reverse complement strand
CACAGTTGTGTTACAGAGGGCATGTGGGGGGCAACTCTTGTTTATGTCGAGCCCGGCGCATCACTTCCCGGATCCGGGGAATAACTTGAGAATCGGTGGTTCCCGCGAGGATGTATTCGTCCAGTTGGCGGTAGCTGAAGCCCAGTTCATCCTCGTCAGTCTGTTCCGGCCATAGCCCAGCACTGGGAGTCTTGGCGATGATTTTTTCTGGAATCTCTAAATGTCGGGCCAGTTCAAAGACCTGAGTTTTAACCAGCTCTCCCATGGGTTCTAAGTCCACGCCACTATCCCCATACTTGGTAAAAAAACCCGTGACTATTTCTGACTTGTTGCCCGTTCCCGCCACCAAGTAATTGTGCCGGGCTGCCTGGTGGTAGAGGGCAATCATGCGCAGCCGAGGCTTGATATTGGCCACGGCCAGGTCATTCTCGGGAAGGTCGTCCCTTGCGGCTTCCAAGGCCTTGACTAGGGCACGAAAGACACCATCCAAATTATACTCCACCGTCTCCAGTTCCAGTGCCCGGGCCACCAGCCAGGCGTCCTCCACATCCTCGGGACTGCTCTCCACCGGCAGGATTACTGCCAAGGTATTGTCGGGGAATGCCCTCTTGGCCAGGGCCGCCACCACCGCGGAATCGATGCCACCGCTGAGGCCTAGGACACAACCCTGGGCGCCTGCGGCAGTGACCTTCTCCCGAAGCCAGCTGACAATTTTGTCAGTAATTGCCTTATAATCCACCCGCAATTCCTCCCCTGGAATAGATTCTTCACTAAAAAGGAGCAAACCTGCCCGTGCCAGGGCCGCACTGGAAACCCCAAAACCTGGAACTATGTCGCCGGAAAAATCTCCACTGTAGATTGAACGGACGCCGCAACTGGGACTGCGCTCTTTGAGGAGGGCGGCCCTTGCACCAAAGTCCTTGGCCGCCTCTATAGCCAGTTCCGCCCCACAGATATACTGGGCAGTGACATCCCTCCCAGTCTTGGTCATGACGGCAGCCCGGCCCTCTAAAACATCCACCCCAGTACCCTCTGCAATTTCTGCTGCAACCCGAGGTGTAGGTAACCCCCCGTCCACCTCAGGACAGATAGAGATATAGTCCTTGCCCTGCAAAAACTCTATTACTGCAGGATTGAAATTATTATCGCCGCTGTATTTGCAATTACGGCCTAGGAGACAGGCGCTGACCACAAAACGCATTATTCCGACACTGGCCTCACCAAGCCCAAGGGGGTCTGGGCATTTTCCTGCCCCATGGGATTGTCCCGGAGGATGTCAAAAAAATCTATTTTGCGCAAGTCTACATTGGACCAGCCTTTGATGCTGCCGCCAACGTCATTGACATCTGCCACCACCACAGGATAACCGCAGGAGGCTGCAATCTCCTGAGCAGTCTTGCTGGCCTGGGGCAAGGGCAGAATTACCTTGGTCCAATAGGGACCGTTGGGACCGCCGCTCTGTCCATCTATGGAGCGCACCTTGTCCCCGGCGATACGATAAAACCAGCCCTTAAGCCCCAAAAGTTTGGTGACAGCTGCTACCGCAGCCGCCAAGAGAATGCGCCACAGTCCCGCCAGCTCAATGGCCACCTGCATCTTCTCGGGAGTGCCTATACCCCGTCCATGCTGAGTAGGCTTGACGAATTTATACAGTTTCCGCGCCCACCAGCCAGGGTTTATGTCGCTCTCATCCCTGGCCAAGCCGATGCTGGTAGCGACGCACTTTTCACTGACGATAAGGCAATCCCCGGGTTGGTAGACATCATCCAAGTAGCGCACCGCCACTTGGCCCACATCTTCCCCCTCCTTGATAAAGTGGGTCTTGACCAGGATGCGGCGGTATTTATTACCCTTACTTTCTATTTCTGATTCCAGGGTTTGTCCCACCGCAAGGCCCTTGGCGTCACTCATACCATCATTCCTTTCGACATGTTAATGCTGCCCTGATTATACTCTCATTGTACAAAAAAGTGAACTAGTCCCAATCCATCTCACGCCGCGCGTTAGACTTCTCCCAGCATATCCTCTAGAAGGTTGCAGGGGCAAAGGGGAAGCGGAATGGTCGCTCGGCATTAGTATACCTCGGAACATGGCGTATATCCCCCCTGTCTTTCAAGGGTAAAATATGCTATAGTGAATGGAAATACACCTACGAAGGTGAAGTTAATGCGCATAATCATAATCGGCGCCGGAGAGGTTGGCGCAGAACTGGCCGCCGGGACCAACTTTACCCTCTACTATTATGTTTATAACCGGCGCTGGTCCCTGCTCCGGGACGACCGGGAACTGAGATTCTATCTGGCGTGCTGGCGATAGCCGCGCGCCTTGATCACCATCAACCTCTTCTTGAGCGGAACATTTCAATCCCTAGGTGAGTCCATACGCCACAGCTTTTTCCAAGTAGCATCCATTATGGCCTCCACGGGCTTTTCTACTGCAGATTTTAACCAGTGGCCGCCCCTTTCCCAAGGGATCCTCATGGCTGTCATGCGACTGGTTCCATGAATCCTCCCCGCCGGGGCAAAGGTCGTCTATATCTTCTGCATGCTCCTGGGCCGTCTGGAGCTCTTCACATTTTTCCTCTTCCTGATCTACCCCTTTGCATGCTTTGCAAGAAAACTGAAACCAAGGAGATGATGCCCAGTGCTTACCTGTGGAATCGTCGGTATGCCCATGACGGGTAAGACCACTTTGTTCTCCCTACTGACCAATTATACCCCTCCTCAAGGTCGGACCTCGGCTACAGCCATGGCCAATGTCCCCGACCCCCGGGTAGATACCCTAAGTGAGATGTACAAGCCCCAAAAGACAGTGTATGGCCAGATACAAGTCACGGACATTGCAGGTCTTAGCGAAGGCACGGGCAAGGGCGCCGCTTTTCTGGACGCCATCCGCCCCGCCCAGACCCTAGTCCATGTGCTCCGGGCTTTCGCCGGGGATTTTCCCCATCC
>DAIOXA010000121.1:5782-6002 GCA_036758185.1 Bacillota bacterium | reverse complement strand
AAAAGGGGAGCAAGCAAGGGGAATTAATCGCTGTGGCTGTTGCGGCCTTTATTACTGCCCTGATCTTGATCTTTGGTCACCACCTCATGAATGTGTTTACCGATACTCCAGAGCTGGTGGCTCTCAGTATGCGCATGCTTAGAATCCTTGCCTTTGGCTATATTGCCGTGGCAGTAACCCAGAGCCTGGCAGGGGTAATGCGGGGAGCAGGGGATACCAT
>DAIOXA010000121.1:1762-5764 GCA_036758185.1 Bacillota bacterium | reverse complement strand
CGTATTTGACCAGAAGCGAGCTGTACCCCACCGGGAGGCCCGAGTCCACCTTCATCTCGCTACTGGTTTCCTGGTCCCTGGGCGCCCTCATTACCTTTACTTTTTTCAAGAGGGGTAATTGGAAGAACAAGATGATTACAGGCCAGAATAAAGAATCGGTCCCTGCGGTGGAAAGTAGCGCATAGGATGGGAAAAATTATTTCTTGGAAAAGTATAGGTGTCTTTCTATGCCGGGGAATTGGATAGTACATGAGTTATTTGGCAAGCTGCGCTTGCCTTTTTTCGTGGGCGCGAGTTAGAGATATGTAATTAATTTTTGGATTTAAGAAATAAAGGAATCCCTAAGAATCAGGGTCTTTAACACATGAAAGTGGTAACGCATTAACTCGGCAGTTGACAAAAATGGCGATCCGGTGTATCATCATATCTATTACCCTGAGAGGAGACGAGTTATGAAAAGGTTATTGGCTGTTACCCTTGTCCTAATGCTTACGTTAAGCATTGCTGGTTGTGGAGGAAAGAAGGAGATTCCGGATGATGAGATGGGCGAATTAGTGCCAGACCTAGTTCTTTACTCATCTCTTCCCGAGGCCAACATAGTCAACTATGAGATGGCCGAGGAACTGTCCATCGAGCTTAAGAAATTAGGGGTCAATCTGGAAGCTCGCCCTACAGATTTTAGTGTGTTGGTGGACAAAATTTATAGTGAGGATAACGATTACGATGGTTATACCATTGGCTGGTCTGGTCGGATAGAGCGCTTGGACCCCGATATGTTTATCCACTCCATCAACCACTCCAGCAATGCCACGCCCGGTAGCAATAATACAAGCCGTTACCGTAATCCGGAATTTGATGCCTTGGCTGATGCCCAGCGCGCAGAGATGGATATTAATGAGCGCCGTCGTCTGGTCTGGGAAGCTCAGCGGATCCTGGCTGAGGACGTCCCCCGGATAACTCTGTATTCCCGCGCTACTGTACAAGCCTATAACAAAGATAAGTGGAAGGGCGTTGTCTGTATGGCAGGTGAGGGTTTGTTTAACGAATGGACTCCCATGAAAGCCGAGCCCCTCACCGATGACAAAACTTTGATCGTAGCCAGCAACATAAACATCACTAACCTCAACCCCTTTGGGGCCCGCACTGTTTATGACTGGCAGAACCTGCGCCTTATTTATGACAAACTCATTCGCCTCACTCCTGAGGTTGAACCTCTTCCCTGGGCCGCAACCAGTTGGGAAATCGTTGACGATGTCACCATCGACGTGGTTGTGCGGGAAGGCATGAAGTTCCACGACGGCGTACCCGTTACCGTTGAGGACGTGCGCTGGTCTTACCAGGTTTGGATGGATCTGCCCGAAAGCTATTTTGCTTCCTTTACCAGCCCCATCGAGTCGGTGTCGGTGCTGGACGAAAACACCGTTCGCTTTGTCCTGAAAAGCCCCTACGCCCCGTTCATTACTACGACCCTGCCCCAGATTCCCATACTGCCCAAGCATATATGGGAAGATATCGATGACCTAAGTCAGTATGACAATACCCACCCCATTGGCAGCGGCCCCTTTAAGTTTGTCCGCTTCCGGAATGGTGAAGAGTTAGTCGCCGAAGCTTACACCGACTACTTCAATCCCGTGAATATTGACGGCTATATCTACAAGATATATGCATCCTCTGAAGGGGTATTGACGGACCTAGAGCTGAAAAACGTTGACATGGTTTCCTATGACCTGATTCCTGCCCACATCAACCTGATTAAGGAAAACGAAGGCGGCAAGTTCAGCCACTTGGAAGTGACGGAAGCTCCGGATATCGGTTTCTTCTATATTGGCATGAATGCCGATCGTCCTCCCTTTGACAATAAAGCCTTCCGTGTTGCATGTGCTCACTTGGTGGATTATGATTACGCCCTGGATGTCTTGCTGGATGGCTATGGTACCCGTGGTGGCGGCGGGTTGGTCATTAACGAAGCCAATGAGTTTTGGCACAATCCCGACGTGCCCATCTACGACATCTATGACCCCGCGCGGGCCAAGGAGATCCTGGAGGAAGCTGGTTTTACCTGGGATAGCCAAGGTAGATTGCGGATGCCCAAGGAATAATGCCATAGAGGATGGCCGGTCCAATGGCCGGCCATCCTTATATTTTAAGTCAAAGGGGTGGTGAATAAATGGTTGGCTACTTCTTAAAACGTCTAACGATAATAATCTTAATGCTCCTACTGGTCTCCAGCACCATTTTCCTCATGTTCAGAACGATGCCCGGTGACCCCACAGCCTCCATGGCCGATCCCTCCATCCCAAAAGAAGCTCGGGAAGCCCTGTTGGAGCGGTATGGTCTCAATGAAAGTCTTTGGGTACAGTACAAAATATTCATCAAGGATCTAGTTCGACTGGACTTCGGCAACTCGTATTTCTATAATCAGCCTGTTTTAAAGATAATCTGGAGTCGCTTGCCGGCGACCTTGATCTTGATGCTAGTGGCCATGGCCTTTTCTTACATCATCGGTGTGTTGAGTGGCGCATGGATGGCTTGGATGCGGGGGAGCAAGTTTGAATCCCTGGGAATAACCATTGGCCTGATATTCCGGTCGGCACCCACTTTCTGGGTGGGCATGATAATAATAATGATCTTGGCCGTGCGCCTGGGCTGGTTTCCCGCCCAAGGTATGCGGACAACGGGCTATACTGGCGAAACATTTTCGGAGATATTCTTAACCGTTGACTTCTTAAAGCACTTGTTCTTACCGGCATTGACGGCAGGCCTGTATTTTTTGGCGACGCCAACCCTGGTAATGCGCAATAGCATGTTGGAGGTAATGTCGGAAGACTATGTGGAGATGGCTCATGCCAAGGGATTAAAGCCCTGGAGGGTCCTCTACTTTCATGCCGCCCGCAACGCCCTGCTACCTGTAGTGACATCTGGGGCTCTGTTTCTCGGCTCTGCCATTGGCGGGCAGGTGCTCATTGAGGTGGTATTTAGCTGGCCTGGACTGGGACGGGAAATTGTCCAAGCTACTACGCGCTCGGATTATCCTCTGGCCCAGGGGGCGTTTATAGCTATTTCGGCCTTGATCATGTTCATGAACTTAGTTGCAGACATGGTCTACGCCGTCCTGGACCCAAGAATTAGTTTCAGTTAACTGGTACCTGGCAAAGAGAGGTGACGAAACATGGCTCAGACTAACATTGAAACTAATAAGAATAAGCTTCCGGCGGCCAAGAGGAATAGCAACACATTACCACGTCTATTTTTAAAAAGCCTCAAGCGAGATAAGCTGGCGCTATTCGGGGTAATAGTGCTGATAATCTACCTGCTGGTGGGCGTTTTCGCTAACCAAATTGCCCCCTACGGTTCCCGGGACCGCCACTACGATGAAAACGGACAGATTAGGCGGCTGGAACCCCCCTCCCGGAAACACTTGTTTGGCACCACTGATGTGGGAAGGGATATCTTCTCCCAGGTGGTGTTGGGTACCAGGACTGCCCTGATTGTGGGTATCCTAGCGGCGTTGTTGGTTACCTTTGTCGGCACAGTAATCGGCATCATTTCTGGCTACTTTGGCGGAGCTGTAGATATTGTGCTGATGCGGGTGGTTGACTTCTTTTATTCCATCCCCTTTATCCCCTTCGTCATTGTGCTGGCGGCAATATTAAAACCCAGCATCTGGAATATAATCCTGGCCATATCTCTGCTGTCGTGGCGGACGGTGGCCCGGATAGTCAGGGCCCAAGTGCTTTCCATTTCCCAAAGGCCTTTTGTCAAGGCAGCTAAGGTTGCCGGGGCCAGTCATGGGCGCATAATGCTCAAGTACATCCTGCCCAATGTACTGCCCCTGGTCCTGTTGGAAATGGCCTTTATGGTCAACTCGGCCATTACCTCTGAAGCCAGCATCTCCTTTTTAGGCTTTGGTGACCCCAACACCACTAGCTGGGGCCAGATCCTGCACATCAATTATGTTTCGGGGCATTCGTTTTAGTGGAGATACAGGAAACTTAGAGGATA
>DAIOXA010000121.1:0-1752 GCA_036758185.1 Bacillota bacterium | reverse complement strand
GTAGTGCCGCCGGGACTAGCCATTATCCTGTTGCTGTTGGCCATATTCTTTGTAACGCGGTCCTTGGAAGAAATCGTTGACCCCCGCTTGAGGAGGCGATAATTGTGGCTCTGCTGGAAGTAAAAGACTTAGTAATTGAATACAAGACAGAGCAGGGGCTCCTCCGGGCTGTAGACGGTGTATCCTTTACCCTGGAGCGGGGAGAGAGCGGCGGCCTGGTGGGTGAAAGCGGCTGCGGCAAGAGCACAATGGCCAAGGCCTTGATGCGGCTATTGCCCGACAATGGGGAGATAGCCAGTGGGCAGATGCTGTTCCAGGGTCAGGACTTGGTCACAATATCAAAAGAGGAAATGCGTCAGCATCGGTTGAAGGACATCGCCATAGTATCCCAGAGCGCCATGAACTCCCTCAATCCTGTATACACCGTGGGCAGACAAATTGTCGAGGGCCTGCGGGCCCATACCACCATGACTCGGCGGCAGGCGCTTAAACGAGCTGAGGAAGTGTTCGGGATGGTGGGGCTGGAGGCTAAGCGCCTCAAGAATTTTCCCCATCAGATGAGTGGTGGCATGAAACAGCGGGCCATTATTGCCATGGCCCTTTCCCTAAATCCCGCCTTGATCATAGCAGATGAACCTACCACCGCTTTGGATGTCGTTGTCCAGGACAGGATACTGCAGCGCATTGTGGAAATCCAAAAACAAGTCAACAGTTCCATGGTCTTTATTACCCATGACATCTCCGTCGTCTCGGAAATTTGCGAGAACATCATCGTCATGTACGGCGGAAAAATAATGGAGAAGGCCAGCAGCGAAGATTTTTTCCGGTCTCCGTGTCATCCCTATTCCCTGGGCTTGCAGAACGCCTTTCCCAGCATTGGCGAGATGTCGGAGCAGCTGATATCCATTCCCGGGTCGCCCCCAGACTTGACTGAAGTCCAGACGGGCTGTCGCTTTAAGGAGCGCTGTCCCTTTGTCCAAGCCCTCTGCCACGAGGAGGCTCCGGAGCTTGCGGAATACAAGAAAAATCATCTGGTTGCATGCCACTTCTGTAGCGAAGTCCAGGACTTTCAGGATGCGGCTAAACGTCCGGAAACCTGGGCCAAGGTAAAGGACCGCCTGCTCCAGAAAAGAGGGAGGCTGAGCTAATGACCCAACCCTTTTTGCAAATTGACAATCTCAAGATGTACTACCCCGTCCGCAAGGGTGCCAGGGATTTTCTGGACAGGACCCGAAAGTATGTCCGGGCGGTGGATGATATCAGCTTCCAAATAGGCAAGGGTGAGATCCTTGGTTTGGCGGGGGAGAGTGGTTCAGGTAAGACCACCACCGGGGAAATTATTACCCGCCTGCAGACTCCCACCGACGGAGAAATGTACCTGGATGGGCACCCGGTGGCCACCAAGTCTGCCAAGGAACGGTTGCGCTTCCGCCGGGAAGTGCAAATGATTTTTCAGGATCCCTATGAGACTCTGAATCCCCGCTTTAATGTGTATGACACCATAGCAGAACCCTTGATAATCCACGGCCTCAAGGATAAGAAAAAAACCATGGCCAAGGTGTTGGAGGTTCTGGAGTTGGCAGAACTGAAGCCGGCGGAACAGTTCCTCTATAGCTATCCCCATGAGCTCAGTGGCGGTCAGCGCCAGCGGGTGGCCATTGCCCGGGGAATAGTGCTGGAACCAAAATTCCTGGTGGCAGATGAGCCTGTATCCATGCTGGACGTTTCCATCCGGGCAGATATCCTCAACCT
>DAIOXA010000120.1:0-6089 GCA_036758185.1 Bacillota bacterium | reverse complement strand
TGATTCTCGTCCTGGGTCTCGGCCAGATGGGTGTGACAGCGCACCCCATACTTCCGGGCCAGCTCCACCGATTGTTCCAGCAAGGACCGGGTCACCGAAAAGGGGGAGCAGGGGGCCAGGGCTACTTGACACATGGCATAGTCTTTTGTTTCGTGATACTTCTCGATGAGGCGGATGCTGTCGGCCAGGATTTCTGTTTCTGTCTGAATCACCGAATCTGGGGGCAGGCCCCCATCCTTTTCGCCCAGGGACATGCTGCCCCGGCAGGGATGAAAGCGGATGCCCAGACGTGCGGCGGCCTCTATCTCCCGATCGATGAGGTCTGTCTGCCCCTGGGGAAAGACATAGTGGTGATCGCTGGCGGTGGTGCAGCCGGACTTTACCAGCTCCCCCAGGCCCACCAGAGCTCCGGCGTATACTGCATCCCCCGTCAGTCCCGCCCAAATGGGATAGAGGAACTTGAGCCAAGGGAAGAGTTCTGCCTCCTGATTGCTGCCGATACAGCGGGTGAGGGTCTGGTACAGGTGGTGGTGGGTGTTGATGAGGCCGGGAAAGACCCAGTGCCGGTAGGCATCCACCACCTCTGCCCCCAGTGGCGCTGGTAGGTCGGGACCAATTGCCGTGATGGCCGGACCCTCCACCAGAATATCCTGCCTGGTTAGCTCTCTATCATCATCATCCATGGTGGCAATAAAGGCGGCGTCCTTGATGAGAATTGCCATTACTCTTCACCCTTGCTGGCGGCAGCCCGAACGGCATCGATGATCTGCTTATAGCCAGTGCAGCGGCAAAGCACCCCCGACAGGCCCTCCTTAATCTCTTCATCGCTGGGCTGGGGATTCTCCCGAAGCAGTGCCGTTGCAGCCATCAGCATGCCGGGGGTGCAGAATCCACATTGGACGGCGTTATAGTCGATGAAGGCTTGCTGAAGACTGCTGATGCCGGTAGCTGTTGCCAAGCCCTCCACCGTCTCCACCTGGACCCCGTTACACTGGGCTGTTAAGACAAGGCAGGCGTTGACCAGCTGGCCATCGAGGATGACGGAACAGGCGCCGCATTCCCCTACCCCGCACCCTTCCTTGGCGCCGGTGAGGCGCAGGCGCTGGCGCAGGGTATCCAGGAGGCGCTCATTGCCGGGGACTGCCAGGGTGTATTCCTGGCCGTTAACAGTTAGGGTCACTTGTACGACATTCATCTCCACTCCACCCCCAGGGCCTGCTTGATTGCCCGCTCCACCAAGGCAATGATGACAGGCTCTTTATAATCCGTCGACCACCTGCGCCCTGAGACCGCAACCATGGTGGCCGCCACCGCTTCGCCAGCTTGACGGGCCAGGTCTTGATTGGGCGCCTGCCCCAGGAGGATCTCTTCTGCCGCAGTAATGCGGGCAGGGCGGGGTAGCACTGAGCCGGGGGCGATGCTAGCATAGCTGATCTTACCCTTCTCTATATCCAGCACGACGCCGACATTCATGCGGGCAATGGCCAGAGCCTCCCGTCGGGCCAGGCGGGTAAAGCCCCAGCCGGCGCTGGTGGGCAACTTGGCAAAGGCTATTTCTGTCAGCATTTCGCCAGCTTCCAGCTGGATGCGGTTGGGTCCCGTGATGAAATCCTCCAGGGGCAGCCAGCGGTGTTCTCCGACTTTCTCTAACTTTACACAGGCCTCCAGGGCCACCAGGGACGACACGGTATCGGCACAGACAGCGGCATTGGCAACATTGCCGCCGATGGTGCCGCGATTGCGTACTTGGGGTGACCCCACTGCCGCCGCTGCCTTACCCAGCAGTCCAGCATGCTGCCGGATTAGCGGGGACTGGGCGACTTGGGTGTGGGTGGCCAGGCAGCCGATGCGCAGGTTCTCGCCATCTTGACGGATGTACTCCAGGTCATGAAGGGTGCCAATGTCAATTATGTGCTCTACCCCTTCTAGATTGCGGCGGCTACGCAGGTAGATGAGCATGTCGGTGCCGCCGGCCAGGATGCGGGCCCCCTTGCCGTACTGAGCCAAGAGGCCTAAAGCCTCGGTCAGACTGTGGGGCTGATGGAATATAAACTCTAGCAC
This sequence comes from Bacillota bacterium, assembly GCA_036758185.1. GTDB lineage: Bacteria > Bacillota > Proteinivoracia > UBA4975 > UBA4975 > DAIOXA01. The sequence goes on along the minus strand of DAIOXA010000120.1, from coordinate 4,028 downwards.
TTGCCCTCCCCCCCTTCATAACGCTCTTTTCGCAGCGACCTGCCCAATAGCACCCGCTCTAAATCCAAGGGCAACTCCCGCACTCGCCGGCCGCTGGCCTGGGCTACGGCGCTGACAATGGCTGGCGCCGTCATTTCCAGCGTGGGTTCGCCAATGGTCTTGGCCCCGTAGGGTCCATACTTGTCGGGGTTCTCGACAATTATCGGCACGATTTCCGGCATATCCTTGGTGCCGGGCAACAGGTATTCGTCAAAATTTTGAGCTTTGATAATGCCGTTATGCTGTTGCAGGTCCTCCAACAGGGCGTAACCCAACCCTTGGGCGACGCCACCGTAAATCTGCCCCAACACAGTATCGGGGTTGATGGCCCTGCCGACATCGTGGGCGGCAGTGATCTTCAGGACTTTTGTGTAGCCCGTCTCGGTGTCCACTTCCACCTCGGCCACCTGACAGCCATAGACATAGGTAAAGTAGGCGTCTCCTTGGCCACATTCTTCATCCCAGCTGACCTGGGGCGCCTTGTACCAACCAATTTGGGTGAGAAGCTCGCCCCGGCGGCGGGCAACCTCCACAGCGTCATCAAAGCTGATGCTGCGGGCGGGATCATCCTTGACCCAGATGCGGTTGCTGCCCCAGGCCAACTCCTGGGCGCTGGCCCTGAGCACACCCAGAACGGCCCCCAGGATAGTCTCCCGCACCTTTTCGGCAGCCAGACGCATGGCGTTGCCGCCCATGAGGGTGCTGCGGGAAGCAACGGTGGGGCCACCGTCGGGAATGAGGGCGGTGTCCGTCTCCATAAAGCGAACGCGGCTGACATCGATACCTAACTCTTCAGCGGCGATTTGACTGAATATCGTCTGCAGGCCCTGACCGTTTTCCGTCAGGCCAGAGTAAATGTAGACGCTGCCGTCGTACTGGACAGAGACCATTGCGCCGGTGGCATCTACGCCTTCGGCACCCAGACTGCAACCCCGGAAGCTACAGGCCAAGCCAATGCCTTTGCGGAACCGGCCCATCTGATGCTGGTACTCCTGGCGCTTTTTCACGTAATCTGACTGATCCACCGCCTTGTCCAGCACCTCCATAAGGCTGACCTGGTGGTTCTCTAACTTTTGGCCGGTTGCCGTCACCGAGCCTTGACGAAAGCCATTGCGGCGGCGGAGTTCCAGGGGTTCTAAGCCCAGCTCTTCAGCCAGCTCATCCATGAGGGATTCCTGGGCGAAGATGATCTGGGGCGAACCAAAGCCCCGCATGGCCCCGGTGTAGCAGTTGTTGGTATAGGCGCCATAGACATTGGTGCAGACATGGGGAACCTCATAGGGGCCGGTGGCCTGAACAACTGAGCGCCATGTGACAAAGGGTGTCTGGGAGGCATAGCCACCGGCATCGGCGATGATGTAAATCTCCATGGCCGTAAGTTTTCCCTCCCTGGTAGCGCCAATTTTATACTTGAGTTTATAGGGATGACGCTTATAGCTCTCGCGAATGGACTCCTCCCGGGTATTTACCATTTTCACTGGCTTACCCGTGACCAGGGCCAGGATGGCGGCCCGGGCGCAGAGGGCATACATTACTTCGTCCTTGCCCCCAAAGGAGCCACCCATGAAGGACTGAATTACCCGAATTTCGTTGAGCCTCATCCCCAGCATTCCCGCCAGCATCTTGCGGCAGGAGAAGGGATTCTGGATGGAGCCGTATACCGTTATTTTACTGGGGCCAACCCCGGGCACAGCCACGGTGGCTTCGGGCTCCAGGTAGGCGTGCTCGATGAATTGGGTTTCATACTCCCGCTCCAGAATTACATCGGCGGCGGCAAACCCTTTTTGGACATCGCCTTTTTTCAACACGTGGTGGACGGCGACATTGCCGGGGCTATCGGCATGAAACTGAGGCGCCCCCTCTGCCAAGGCTTTTTCCGGATCAAATATTCCCGGCAGTTCTTCATACTCCACATCGATGAGGTCCAAGGCCTGCTCTGCCAGTTGAGGAGTCTCGGCTGCAACCATGGCCACTCCGTCCCCTCGATAGAGCACGCGTTCCCGGGCCAGCAGCTGCTGATTGGCGATAACTGCCCCGAATTCGTTATTCCCGGGAACATCGGTGGCGGTGAGGACAGCCTTCACCCCTGCCAATTTCTGGGCCCTACTGGTACTTATGTTGAGGATGCGGGCGAAGGCGTGGGGTGTGCGCAGTACCTTGCCGTAGAGCATCCCCTCAAAGAATAGGTCGGCGCCATAGCGGGTCTGCCCCGTTACCTTGTCCAGGGCATCCACCCGGGGTGCGGGTTTATTGACTACTTGCATCTAATCCCCCCTTAAATTGGAAGTCGGATGTCAGAGGCCTGAAAAACAGAAGCAAGAGGTCGGAAGGTCGGAAGTCAGATAAGTGGGTAACCCTTAGGGACTTGGGGCGGCATAGCTGGCCCCAATTTTTGGGTGAAAATAGCCGGGCCAGCGGCCCGGCTCAAATAGCCTTAAGGACGACCGCCCATGGTCAGGGCCATAAGGGCCTTGGAGGTATGGAGGCGGTTTTCAGCCGCATCGAATACCACTGACTGCGGTCCATCGATGACTTCATCGGTAACTTCATTGCCCCGGTCTGCCGGCAGGGCATGCATGTAAATACAGTCGGGGAAGGCCAGCTTCATGCGCTCAATATTGCATATCCAACTGGTGTATTTATTGGACAGACGTAGCGACTCCTCGGGGTCAGCGGTGAGGAGTTGAGAGCCCCAGCTCTTGGGCACAACGACGTCGGCATTTTTAAAGGCTTCATCCATGTCGTTGGTAATGCGGAAGGTGCAGCCGCTCTTCTCGGCATTCTTCTTGGCCTGCTCAATGATCTCCGGCATCAACTGGAATTCCGGCGGATGGGCCAGGGTGATGTTCATGCCGTAGCGAGGGAAGAGGAGGATCTGGGATTGGGGCACCGACACTGGCTTCATATAGCTGGGGGCGTAGGCCCAAGAAATGGTGACGTTTAGGCCCTCGGTCTTATTGCTGTACTTCTCCTGAATGGTCATGAGGTCAGCCATGGCCTGGCAGGGATGGTAGATATCGCACTGCATGCTGAGGATGGGGACCCGAGAGTAGGAAGCCACTTCCCGGATATACTTGTTGCCTTCCTTCCAGAAGCAGTTGCGGATGGCAATACCGTGGCCGTAGCGGCTAAGCACCATGGCGGTGTCCTTGGGCGCCTCCCCATGGCTGATCTGCATTTTGTCGGGGGTAAGGTCATGGGCATGGGCGCCCAATTGTGTCGACCCGGCCTCAAAGGAGTTGCGGGTCCGGGTGGACTGCTCAAAGAACATCATGAATAAGGTCTTATCCTGAAGAAGGCGATGAGGTTCTCCCAAGGCAAAGCGCCGTTTCAGATCCTTTGCCACTTCCAGGACCATATCCAGTTCTTCCTTGGTCCATTCCTGGGTGGTGATGAAGTGCTTTCCTCTCAACAATGAATGCATGACTTTTCCTCCTGTGCTTTAAATGATGTATATGCTTGCTGGCCCACAATTATTTGCTTGATTCTTGGCTGTAGACCACGGGGAATAGGGTTTAAAATTGGGCGGCCTTGACCAGGTGTTCTATGGGAACTTGATCCTGGACAGAGTGGGCGTAAATCTCGTTGGCGGGGCCAAAGCCCACACAGGGGATGCCGTGGAGTCCCATTATCGAGACGCCATTGGTGCTGAAAGTCCACTTATCCACCTTGGGAGGCGCTTGGAACAGCTGGGTGAAGGCCTCGACGGCTTTTCTAACCCCCACATGCTCCTCAGGCAACAACCAGGTGGGAAAGTATTTTTCTATAGGATAGACCAGGCCGGTGTAGCTGGGGGTATCGTACATGTGCATCCGCACCTCGGCTTCCACCCCGGCTGCTTGGCAAACCTCTCGTACCTGTGCCAGGGCCAGTTCCTTGTCTTCCCCGGCAGTTAGGCGGCGATCCAGGTGAATTTCGCAACGGTCGGGCACGGCGCACAGGCTGGGAGTGTCGCACTCGATGTAACTGACGCAGATGGTGCCCTTGCA
>DAIOXA010000119.1:0-6117 GCA_036758185.1 Bacillota bacterium | reverse complement strand
CCCCGCCTCGCCGCCACTCATATTCTTGACAAGCTTAAAGGCGTCGTCGCCTCGAAAGAGGAAGCGGGCCAGTAAACTCTGCACCTCGCCCCGAGTCCAGATCGGCCTCGTCGACCAGATTTCTTCGGCGGCGGTGCGGTCAGGATTGAGATCCTTGCGCTTCTGGCTAAAATAAGCCATCTCGACATAGTGCCCAAGGCTGGACTTGCCGCTATCCGCCTCTTGCAGGCCGTAAATTATTTCCAGGAGCGTGGTCTTGCCACAGCCGTTGGACCCAATCAGTCCAGCCTTTTCTCCCCGCTCCAGCTGAAAATTGAGGTTACCAAAAATTTCCCTGCCCTGGAAGGACTTGGTCAGGCCTTTGACTTGAAGGACGTGACGACCGCTGGGACGGCGCTGTTCAAACTTAATGCTGGCCTTAGCCGCCTCCCCGGGGGGCGCCTCCAGGCGCTCCAGCTTTTCCAATTCCCGTCGCCGACTCTGGGCTTGTTTGGTCTTTTGCCCCTCGATATTGCGGGCGATATAATCCTCAGTGCGCTTGATATACTCTTGCTGAGCCAAGTATTCCTTGCGTGCCTTATTGCTGCGCTGTTCTCGCTCCCGGCGATAGTACTGGAAGTCACCAGCATAATGCTCCAGCTTTGTCCCCACCAGTTCACAGATGGTGTCGGCAAGGCTCTCGAGAAAGCGGCGGTCATGAGAGACCATGAGTAGCCCACCCTTAAAGTTCTTGAGATAAGCTTCTAGCCAGTTGATGGCGGCAATGTCCAGGTGGTTGGTGGGCTCATCCAGGAGGAGAAGGTCGGGGTCAGATAGCAGTAACTTGGCCAAGGCCAAGCGACTCTGCTGTCCACCACTGAGCAGGGACACTTGCTGTTCCAGTTCAGCTTCACTGAAGCCCAGGCCGTGGAGGACGCTGCGGGTACGGGCGGGATAGCTATAGCCGCCCCTTTCCTCAAATTCGTGACTGAGCTGGGCATACCTGTTCAAGGTTCCTTCATCATCCAGATGGTGTTCCATGCGGCGCAAGTCCGCTTCCATTTCTGCCAGGGAGGAAAAGACCGAAAGCCCTTCTTGGATGACAGTGCTGTCGGGATCAAAGGAAAACTCCTGCTTTTGGTAGCCCAGTCGACAGCCCTTGGCCAACATGACCCGGCCGGAGTCCGGCTCTAACTCGCCGGCAACAATCCTGAGCAAAGTGGTCTTGCCACTGCCATTGGGTCCCAGCAGGCCAACCTTCTGGCCTTGCTGCACCTGAATATCTATACCTTCCAGCACCTGTTCGGCACTGTAGTCTTTATATATTTTATCTGCTGCCAAGAGAATCATAGTCGTCCCTCCCGACAAAATAATAGCCTCAAAGGCGTTTAATGTCAAAGGTATTAGGGGAGGACAAGGCGAAATCTATGGAGTGGAAGGGACTGACGCAGATGACGACCTTGATGGTACCTGGAGAATTTCACCCCGCCAGCTTTTGCCTGCGCTTGAATCGGTTTGTCGCCCAGGTAGAGCTGGGGGGGGAAGTGGTAATTGCCCATGTGCCTACATCGGGTAGACTGGGAGAATTATTGCTGCCCAGTGCCGAGACCCAAGTGCGTAAAGCCACCAACCCCAAGCGCAAGACGGCCTGGGACTTGATGCTGGTAAAGACGGGAAACACTTGGGTATCCCTGGACTCCCGCCTACCCAACCACCTAGTGGGTCAGCTACTTAGGACCAATAAATTGCCCCCCTTCCAGGGAGCAAAGGATACTAAGTCTGAAAGCGTATATGGCGAAAGCCGCTTGGACTTTTCCTTTATAGATGGTAACGGCCAGCCCACCTTGGTGGAAGTTAAGTCGGTGACCCTGGTGGAGGAGGGCCTAGCCATGTTTCCCGACGCTCCCACCCTGCGGGGGACCCGGCACTTGGTCGAGCTGACCAGGGCAGTGGGGGAAGGCTATCGGGCCGCGGTACTCTTCATCATCCAGCGGGATGATGCCACGAGCTTTGCCCCCAATCACCGCACCGACACTGCCTTTGCCCTGGCCCTGGCAGAGGCAAGGGAAGCCGGAGTAGAAATCTACGCCTGGAAGTGCAAGGCCGGGGCCAACGCCCTAACCCTCCTCGCAGAAATCTCCAAAGCGTAGACAGATTCTCCGGATGGAGACTTGTGCTATTGCCAAGCTCAAGGCCATGAAAAGGCGCTATATCCTAATAATGGTTGTGGCCCTCGGCCTTACTATAGCTGCCCAGGCTGTTGCCAATTTCGGTATCAATTTATCCCTAAGGCAGCGATTTGCTACTCCAGGGGAGATGGAGGAATTTGCCTGGCAGGCTGAGAAATATCAACGCAGCAAAGAAGCCGCTTTGCGCAACGGATACAAACATGCTGAGGGAAGATGAAATCCATCCTGGCCAGCGCAGAGCATTCAAGATTCAACCAAAGTACGAAGACATCTCCAAGTACGATAGTGTGAAACTACAGGTGCATAATAAGCGCACTATCTTAGCAGCATGGGAGGATGCCGTGCCGGTAGTGTTTGGATGGGTTTACCTCGCAGAAGCTGTCCTGGTGGGGGCATTCTACTTCCGGAAAAGGGCAAGGCTATTAGGCGCCTGAGACGCTGAGAAACGTCCCCAAAAGGGACCCGAGTCGGGTCCCTTTTGGCTATTCGGTTTCTTCCAGGGTGTAGGTTCGCAGTTCCTTATCCCCCAAGCTCTCTTCATCGAGGTCGCCCCGGACTGATTCAGGAATGGTAATGATTTTGGCGTTGCCGTCGCTGATATAGCGGGACTTATCCAGTCGGGCCAGGGCCTTGTCCAGGAAATCGCCCACGCCGCCGTCGGGGTAATTGCTGGCCCGAATTCGGGGCATGTTCAAGAAGGAGTAATCCATGTGGTTGAAGGGCTTGGCCGGCACCGAGCCCACCAGGAGGACGGCATCGTGCCGGTAATCAATACCCTGGTACTGGCCTTGGTGCAGATAATCCCGCCATTCGGATTTGGGCTTGCTGCCATTAGGCAGGGCCAGGGAGTTGAGCTTATATCCCGGCAGAAACTCCTCCACCAACTGTTGGGGATAGCCCAGCTGCTTTAGGAGGTGGTCCAGTGTCTTAACCTTGGAGAGACTGGGGTGGTCCAGGGTGTGGTTGCCGATTTCCATGCCCCATTCTACAAGCTTTTTCAGTTTCCAAGTTCGATGTTCCCCGGTATACCAAGAGTTGGACTGGGAAAAGGGATGGGGCAGTTGGACAAAGAAGGTGGCGGCGGTACCCATGTCGGGGTGCTTTTCTGCGAAGTCCATGATGATGCCCACGGCGCAGTCGGGGTCGACGATGATTTCCCCGGTACTGTCTTTAATGAGGTTAAAGTTGTTGGCATTGCCGTCGTCAAAGGTCAGGACCATGGGGCTTGTCCCAGCGGGGATGTCGATATTATTGGTGATGACATCGGTGAGGCTGACCAGGCGATAACCCAGGTCATAGAAGCGCTGCAGGTCGGCGCGGAAGTTGTCCGGAGTGCGCACCCAAATGGACTCAGGCGCCCGAACATTATGGTACATCCAGATGGGAATCTCCCCCAGCTCATTGGGTTGGTAGCGGGCAAAATCAAAGGGAGGATCGGACTCAGGTTCCGGCTCCGGATCGGGACTGGGGTCGCTGATTCCCGGGCCGGGGTCGGGAGTAGGCGGGGTGCTGGGCGTGCATGCAGCGAAGATAAGAATAAAGACAAGTAAAGATATTAACAGCTTATATTTCAAGAATAACGCCTCCTCACAATATATTACTAATAGACAGCAAAGGCAGGTTCACCCACTCTTGCTTACTTCTTCTCTTTGTGCTTGCGCCAACCCCAGTAGAGAAGCTGAGCCAAAATACCGGCAGCCAGACCTATGACAGAGAAGAAAAAGAAGGGAATTGCTCCAACCAGATCTTCAAATCCACCGCTGGAATTGAGCATGCCCAGAAACATCGCCAGGCCCAAAAAAACCCTGTGGCAGAAAGGGCGAGGTAGAGGTAGAATCCAAAAAATCCTCCCAGGACAATTAGTTGTTAGAGGACAAGAAAGATCAGGATAATACCAGGAATATCGAGACTAGCCAAGTCTCGTCCATAACCCAGAGCGATATAAACAAGGGTAGATAGTACAGCGAATCCCGCCCCCCAGATAAACCAGTGGGGCGAACGGTGCTGGGGTAGAAATCTCAACAAAGAACCACCTCTCTGCAATAAAGTATACTGGAGACAAGCTTAGGTTACAATCTATTGGGGTTATCCAATAGTTTCCTAACCCCGGGGCAGCTTGTGAAGAATAAAATCCTGGTATTATTACCTGGCAATATGGTATAGTTACTGAGTACACTAATTGTCATTTGTGCTTCTAGGAGGTTAGTTATGGATTCGACAATTATCGTCAAATACGCAATCATCGCTGGCCTTGCAGCCATCAGCGGCTTTTTACTAGTTGGATTTTTCATCTACTCAACCTACGCCGCCATCCTATGGCTGAAGGAGAAAAAAAGCAAGGAGAAAATTTGGGGTGGGTTAATCGGAGTGGGCCTCAACGGCCTGATCTTCGCCCTCACCTTCCCGCGAATATACCCCATCATCATTGAAGCTATAGATAAGATATTTAGGCGGTTTCTATAATAGTGGGGACAGGTACCGTCAAGAGAGATTACTAAGGTTGGTACCTGTCTCCGTTAAAAAGCCTGCACAAACACTTTCATACTGCCGCCGCAGACGCCGCCCTCTTGGGCGGCTATTTCGTTGTTCAGGTGAAATTCCATCAAACAAGAGGTTCTGGTGCTCATCACTTCCCGAGCTTTTGTTTCTGCCTCTTTTTCTACTTCTCCTCCGCCAACACTGCCGATGCTCCCCTGGGGTGTGATTAGCATTCGGGTCCCCGCCCCGCGAGGGGTGGAACCAGAGGCCTGGATAACTGTCATCAGTACCCAAGTTTCATCCTGGGGCTTATTCTTTATCGCGGCAGCGATGGCACCAATATTAGCCGAAGCTGGATGCTTGCTACGCTCCCGGATTACCTCGGCCATGATGCTGACGGCAATCTCTTCAGGGGTCTCGGCCTTGATGTCCAGGCCAATAGGAGAAAATATCCTATCAATATCTGCTGTGCCGTAGCCCTGTTCCAGAAGCCATTGCTTCATTTCAGTGGCTTTTTTTGCGCTGCCGATGACGCCGATATAGCTAGCCTCGGTGGCCAGAGCCAGGACAAGACAGTCTCTGTCATAGGTGTGCCCTCGGGTCACAATTACCACATAGTGGCGGGAATCCAGCTCGAGTTCAGCAAAGGCCTTATGATGTTCCATGGCCAAGACCCTGCCAGCCTGGGGAAAGCGCTGACAGTTGGCATATTCCTGGCGGTCATCATTGACTATTACCTCAAAGTCCACCAAGTTTGCAATCTGCGCCACCGGGACCGCGACATGTCCACCGCCGAAAATTACCAGAGAGGGCCGGGGATAAAGGGTGTCCACAAATAGGCCTGGTCCCGTCATCCCCAGGTCTTCCCCAGCCAAGAGCAGACCATCCTGATTGTAGAGGCCGCACTGTCCGGTCCGACAGCCTTCAATGCTGGTGCTGAGTTTGACGGCTTCTCCCCTTCGTATCGCAACGCTTATTTTTCGCCACAGTTCTTGCATTTGTATCCTCCTTTCCCCGAGTATAATGGATTTGCCCCTGAGGGAAAAGGGGGAACCCAAAGCCAAGCGGGAATTTCTTTAACTAATAATCCCGTCCCTCTTGCAGGAAAATTGTACTTAGTCTCGAAATAGTTAAGTGACATATAAATACGAAGCGTCAATTAAACGCTATTAAAACTCTTATCATACAACTAGGGAGGCACGATCATGATTGACCTGCGCGTAGATCAGGCACAGTTGGCTAGGACGGTTGAGCGGGCCCGGGAAAAGCACATCATCATTCCCCCCATGGCTTGGCAAAAGTATCCGGGCAAAATCCCCGCCACCATTCAGCGGAAACTTCGAGATGTAGATCTGTGGGCTGTCAACTCCTGGAACTTGTTCCGGATTACCTGGAAAAACGAGCCTACCCGGTCTGGGGGAGGATTTGGCCCAGTAAATGCCCTGGAGTTGCCCCGGGAGCTGACGGGCGT
>DAIOXA010000118.1:4390-6137 GCA_036758185.1 Bacillota bacterium | reverse complement strand
GTAGACGTTATGCACATTAAAGTAAAACGGTGTTCGCTGCAGTTCCCTACCCCGAGCATCGTTGAGAGTAATGCTAGCATTGCTGCTGTTTGTGCGCCAGCCCATTTCGGTAGGGGGCAGGTAGAAGATAGCAGAAGTGCTCTTCCCCGCCTCCACAAAGACCTCTTGCCGATATTGCCCTTCACCACTGACGGTGAGGATGCCTTCAATGTCCCCTCCACCTTTGTTGGTGACGAAGACCTCCAGCCTGCTCCATGTGTTCAGGTGGATCTCGTTACTGGAAAAGTTCAAGTCATAGACTAGTTTTATCCCTTCCGCCCTAGCGGCGCCGGGAGTCAAGGCAAGGAGCAGTAGGCCTAAAGCCATTGCCGATAATATTTTACCTTTCATGATTCAACCCTCCATCCGATGAATAACTCCTCGCACGGGTTGTTCTGTCTCAACTGCCCCGATGACAACCCGATCTATTTCGCCATGGGTGAGGAGCAGCCTCGCCGTTTCCCAGGCCAAGTCCTCCAAAGCCCGGGTATCCACCTGGTTGAGGAGGGGGATAACCCGGTTGCGTCCAAAGAACCTGCCGTAACTCTGACCATGGCAGAGGATCCGCACTGCCAGGTCGGGGGTAATTTCAGCGCCCCTCTCGACGCCTAGATGGCGGCAAGCCAGTTGCCAGCGCTGAAAAGTACTTACGTCCAAGGGAGCGCCCAGAGCCGTCATTCCCAGCACCGGCGCCACCAAGGTGTCGGTGGAGCAAATTACCGGCTCATGGGGGGCGGGAAACTTTATCGGCAAGCCCTGGGAACCGTCGGCCTCCACCACCACCATATCCACCTGGGGTAGGGCAGCAATTTTTAGTAAGCTAGGGCAGCAAAGGCCGGTGAGTTTGCCCTTCTCCACCCCGGCGGCCACCAAGACTTGGTCTGACTTGGCCAAGGTAGCAGCAATCCTATCCACCAGGTGGCCATCCTTTTCCAAGATGACGGGAATCCCGCCGGATTTGGGTTTATACATCTGGGCAGTGGTGGCCAGCACCACCTTATTTCCCTGACTAGACAACTCTCTACCCAGGAGGAACAGGCTTGCGGTCTTGCCCCCGGCGCCCACCAAGGCGATTATTCGCTCTTCATCTATATCCAAGGCCTCAATGAGTTTCATTTTTCTGTCTCCCCTTATTTCAGAAGTCGGATGCGGATGACGGATTTTGGTCACAACCAAAGCGTCCTAGCCCCCAAGAAACCACCTTCACTCCGACTTCTGACTTCTGACTTCCGACCTCCATCTCGTAATGGTCTGCTGAAGAATAACAGCGCTTCCAGAACTCCACCGGCAATGGCCCGAGCCTTTTCGGAAATAGTAAAGCAGTAATCCTGGCAATCCCGGGGGTCGATGTCCCCCAGCTTGGTCCCCGCCGGGACCCGAGTTCCCGACATCAACAACCCCCGGACAACGCCGCCCAAGGGCGCCAGGATTGGCTCATCATCGATACGACCAAAGATCTGGCCGACCAGGATGCCCTGGCCAATCTGCAAATCCGAGGCAAAGACTCCTGCCCGAAGGGACTTCACCACCCGCTCTTTGGTATACCCACAAATGTTACCAGGGTCGCTGGTGTTGGCCTGGGCCGACCCAACAAAGAGGACCCGGCCCAGATCGTGGCCCCGGTTAGTCTCGATTACGGCGTCGACATCGACCCCAGCCACAAAGCCCGGTCCCAAGGCAATTACCACTGGCGCCTCGTCTAGATGAG
>DAIOXA010000118.1:2344-4336 GCA_036758185.1 Bacillota bacterium | reverse complement strand
CATGGTGGCATCCACTAGGGCTGCGGGGTTCAGGGCAACCAAGTCTCTCCCCCGGATTTCTTTTGTATAGACTGCCACCTTGCCCTGGGCCGTCAGGGCAACGGCCTCCTGCAGCGAGTGGGTTCGTTGGCCTGGAACATCCTCCACGATGCAGGTCTCGTCAAATACCGCTTGGGCAAAGGATACCGTCCTGCGTACCGCCAGGGGCCGAGGCAATTCCGACATTATTACTTTGTAACCACTCCTATATAGGCGATGGGCAGTTCCCGATGCCATCTCTCCGGCGCCACGAATCACAATTAGGCTCATTCTTCTTCCCCCTGTGGCCGGTACTTCCTATATTCCTCAGGGTAATCCAAATCAATATGGATGGCGTGGCTGTCCACAGCGAACTCATCGACTCGCTCTGGGTAGCGATGAATTAACTTCCTTAGCCCCCCATCTTCTTGACCCATGGCGGCTATCTCCGGCACATATTGCGTGCTGACCAGCACTGGATGACCCCGTCGCCCTTGGTGGACGGGCAAGAGAAATTGAGGACGCTTCCCTTGCCAGTAACGGATTAGTGCTTCTATTATTTCTGTCTCAACTAGGGGTTGATCCCCGAGAAAGATCATAAAGGCCTGGCTGGTCTCAGGCAGATCCACTATACCTCGCTGAATGGATGAGAGCATGCCCCGATCATGGTGGGGGTTTTCCAGGACTTTCAGCCGAGGGTCGCGAGTACCCTGTAGCACGGTGCGCACTTGGTCAGAGCAGGCGCCTAGAATTACCCGCACCTCATCATCCACCAGGGGAGAAGCCAGTACATTGCCCACCACAGTCTCCAATACAGTGCGCTCACCCTGCCAAGGTAGTAGTTGCTTAATGGCGCCCATGCGCCTGGCCCTACCGGCGGCGAGAATTATTGCCGTCAGCAAGTTAGATCCCTCCCTTGGGCCAACTGAATCAAGCTCTGAAGATGCTCTTGGGTCTCTGCCAAATCAAAGGAGCAGTACCATCTGCGATTGCCACGGTCCAGTATTCGGTAATGGCCGCTGACCAAGTTCTGCTGAACGCAAAAGCCGCCCTGACCCGTCACTTTCCGCCACCATATTTTGCCCCCCATGGTGGGGAAGGAAGATCGGGGAAAGACGGCGGCCTTAACCACTTCCAGGGGTTCATCCCCCAGGGCGGTGCACAGTTCCTGACTGTGGTTAAAGAGGGCGCACAGCGCCACCGCAGCAGACCATTGCAGGGGAATACGGCCCTTCTCCACTTGGATTAGGGTCTTCTTGGACAGGCCCAAGAGGTTGGCCATTTTTTCTTGGGAGAGGTTGAATTCAGCCCGGACCCCCTTTACCCGCTGGGATAGCAGCCCAGCTATTTCCTTTGCTGTCACCCTTCTCACCTCACTGGTGTAATTCTACACCTTTGTTCCCCTTATATGCAACAAGTATTTAAAAGACCCCTTTTTTGACGTCAAAAAAGGGGGAAACCCTGCGCCCTCACCCAAAAAACTGCCCCAATTTGCCCACCAGAGGCAATTTGGAGCAGCCATTTTACGAAGCAGGCTTATAATATGTCATAAGTTGCGATGCAGTTAGTCTTGCCTTCGCTACCCCAGAAACATCCAGAACCTTCTCTCCCCGATCCAACATGATGAGGCGGTTGCCCGTTTCCACGGCCTGGGCCAAGTCATGGGTAACCATCATGGCAGTGAGGCCGCTTTCGGCAACTATTGTCTCCGTCATCTGTTGAATGCCCTGGGCGGCGCCGGGATCCAAGGAGGCAGTGTGCTCGTCCAAGAGGAGCAGGGACGGTCGGGCCATTACCACCATAGCCAGGGCCAGGGCTTGCTTCTGCCCCCCGGAGAGCTTGCCAACCTGCTGGGACAAGCAACCTTCCAGGCCCATATCCAGCTGGCACAGGATGCGGGTATAGGTCTTGATCTCCCTTGACCGGACACCGGGGACCAGGCTGAGGGCGCCACCCCTGGAGGCAGCTAGGGCC
>DAIOXA010000118.1:0-2334 GCA_036758185.1 Bacillota bacterium | reverse complement strand
TTTCTAACACCGTCAAGGAGGGAGCTACTCCCCGGCCGGGATCCTGATAAACCCGACCAATCCAGGTGGAGCGTTGTTCCTGGGGGACACGGGTTATCTCCCTTCCAGCCAGTATCAATCTTCCGGCATCGGGCTGGTCGCTGCCGGTGATGAGGTTGAGCAGGGTGGATTTTCCCGCACCGTTTCGCCCCACCACCACCACAAATTCCCCTGGGGCAACTGTCAGGTCCAACCCCGAAAAGATGACGGTACGATCCGCCGCTCCCCGGGAAAAGGATTTATGCAGATTGGAAATTACCAGCACTGACGGCGCCTCCCTTTTTTTTGCTCTTCTTCACTTTGGCCAGGGCGATGGCCCCAATGACCAGGGCGGCGGTAATTAGCTTGAGGTCGGTGGGCGCCAAACCCAAGTGCACTGCCAAGGCCAGGCACATCCGGTAGGCAACGGTACCTACCAGCGTCATCGTTGTCCCCCGAAGCAGCCCGACTCTGGAAAAGAGGGCGCCTCCCAAGATGACAGCCCCTAAGCCCATTACCATGGTACCCTGGCCCATGCCGACGTCGGCAAAGCCCTGGTACTGGGCCATCACTGCCCCGGAAAGGGCGACCAGGCCGTTGGAGACTCCCAGACCCAGTAGTTTTGTGCTGCCGGTGGTCACCCCCAGGCTCGCCAGCATATGAGGGTTGTCCCCCGTAGCTCGGAGAAGCAACCCCGCCCGGGTAGCCAAAAAGGTATCCAGAATAAACTTTACGGCCAGGGCAATGACGGCCAGGACAGTTAAGGGGGGAATGCCGTCAGCAAAAATGGTGGGAAAGTTAAAGAGGGCCAGGTTAGCCCGTCCCATCAGGCGCAGATTAATGGAATACAATGCCGTCATGACCAGGATGCCTGAAAGGAGATTGGTCACCCCTAAACGGACATGAAGGAACCCGGTGCAGACACCAGCTACCGTTCCTGCCACCACGGCCAGCAAAGTTGCCAACGCCGGATTGACCCCGGCAATGATTGCAGCCGCCACCACCGCCGCACCCAGGGCAAAACTGCCATCCACCGACAGATCGGGGAAGTCCAGCACCCGATAGGTAAGGTGCACGCCCATGGCCATTACCGCAAAAATCAGCCCTTGCTCCAGTACCTTTAGCCAAAACACCGTCGTCATTGCCCTTCACCCACAAACTCAGCCTGAGCAGCCAATTCAGCTGGGATGGCGATATTTAAGGCTTGCGCGCTGGCGGTGTTAATGAGCAGGCGGGTATCTTGCAGCGTCATGATTCCCATATCTTGGGGACTTGCGCCCCGCAGAACCTCAACGGCCAGGGCAGCGGTTTCCTGCCCTAGGCGGTAGTAATCGATGCCGTGGGTGGCCAGGGCGCCGGCATATACCTGGGATTCCTCAGACCCGATAATCGGTGTATTCTGTTCCCCGGCTATTTCTGCCACCAGGCCCATGGCCGAGACTACTAAATTATCGGTGGGGGTGTATAGGACGTCGACCTGGGGAAGGAGGGAACCCAAGACGATGGGGATATCGCTGATGGCCGTTACCCCGCCCAGGACTACTTCCAGACCGCGTTCTTCGGCCAGGATCTGAAGCTGATCCACCTGGACCTGGGAATTGGCTTCGCTGGTATTGTAAAGAACTCCCACCCTTTTCGCCCTGGGCAAAAGCTGTTGGATTAATTCCACATGCTTGTCCATGGGGGCGCTGTCACTGGTACCCGTCACATTAGTGCCGGATTTAGCCCAGCTCTTGGCCAAGCCCTCCTGAACGGGATCCGTTACCGCCGTGATCAGGATGGGGATATCCCTGGTGGCCTGGAAAGCCATCTGGGCCGAAGGAGTTGAAATGGCCAATATTAGGCTTACCCTTTGAGCAACAAAGTTCTCGGCAATCAACTGGGCGTTGGTTATTTCCCCCTGGGCGCTCTGAAACTCAATGCGGACATCGTCGCCCTCTGCATATCCTGCCGCCGCCAACCCGTCGATAAATCCCTGCCTGGCGGCATCCAAGGCAGGATGCTCTTCAATCTGGGTGATGCCGAGAAATACTTTTCCATCCCGGCGGCCACAACCGGCCACACCCAGGATCAGCGCTGCCAGCACCAACAGCACTACAATTTTCTTTGCTTCCATACTACCATCCTCCTATTTTTAGGTATATAAAAACCCTCGGCAGAGGGCTTTTCCCATGAGTAAACAGCCCCACACTTAGGGCCCCATTCTGCTTCCATTCTTCCATCCTACTTCGTATTCTATTTCTCTTTATTATAGTAAAGCAAAGAAAAATGTCAATAGCCATTTCCCTCCGGTAGAGATCTATGCCCCAACCCTAT
>DAIOXA010000117.1:4059-6157 GCA_036758185.1 Bacillota bacterium | reverse complement strand
AACTAATGGTTAATATAGTCTTGAATAAGGAGGATGAGTTTCGTTGGCAAAGCAAAAGTTTGAACGCACTAAGCCCCACGTCAACATTGGCACCATCGGTCACGTTGACCACGGCAAGACCACACTGACCGCTGCCATTACATATGTACTGGCAAAGAAGGGTCTCTCCAAGGAAATGGCCTTTGATGCTATCGACAAGGCGCCTGAAGAGAAGGCTAGGGGAATCACGATTTCTACATCCCACGTCGAGTACGAGTCCGAGAACCGGCACTATGCTCACGTTGACTGCCCCGGCCACGCCGACTATGTCAAGAACATGATTACCGGCGCTGCACAGATGGATGGCGCAATTCTAGTCGTTTCGGCAGCTGACGGCCCCATGCCCCAGACCCGGGAGCATATTTTGCTAGCCCGTCAGGTTGGTGTACCCAACATCGTCGTATTCCTCAACAAGGTGGACATGGTTGACGACGAGGAATTGCTGGAACTAGTTGAGATGGAAGTTCGTGAACTTCTCAATGAATACGAGTTCCCTGGTGACGATATTCCTGTTATCAGGGGTTCTGCCCTCAATGCCCTGGATGACCCTGATAGTGAGTGGGCAGATAAGATTATGGAGCTTATGGCCGCTGTCGACGAGTACGTTCCCCTTCCCGAGCGCCCAGTAGATAAGCCTTTCCTCATGCCTATTGAAGACGTCTTTACCATCACCGGACGCGGCACCGTCGTTACCGGTCGTGTTGAGCGCGGCTCCATAAAGGTTGGCGACGAAGTAGAAATCGTTGGACTCATGGAAGCTCCTCGTAAGACGGTATGTACTGGTGTAGAGATGTTCCGCAAGCTTCTGGACTATGCTGAAGCCGGCGACAACGTCGGAGCGTTGCTTAGAGGTGTAGACCGCAAGGAAGTTGAACGCGGCCAGGTTTTGGCCAAGCCGGGTTCCATCAAGCCTTTGACAAAGTTTAAGGGAGAGGTTTACATCCTCACCAAAGAAGAGGGCGGGCGTCACACTGCATTCTTCAACGGGTATCGTCCCCAGTTTTACTTTAGGACCACCGACGTTACCGGTGTCATCGCTCTTCCCGAAGGCGTAGAAATGGTCATGCCCGGTGACAACGTCAACATCGATGTCGAACTGATCACCCCCATTGCCATTGAAGAAGGGCTGCGGTTCGCTATTCGTGAGGGCGGGCGCACTGTCGGTTCTGGGGTTGTAACTGCTGCAAAATAGTGACCGCCTAGGCGGTCACTATTTTTAGAACTAGGGGTTTTGTTTGACAATGGTTGTTGGGTGTGTTAAATTTATTAAGTGACATAATTTCCGGCTGTGTCAGGCAGTAGAGGAGGTGTTCGGCAATGCGGGTAATAATAACGCTGGCCTGTACCGAGTGTAAACAAAGGAATTATACAACTAAAAAAAATAAGAAAAACACCCCTGACCGGATAGAGTTAAAGAAGTACTGTCGGTTCTGTAGACAGCACACAGCTCATAGGGAAACCAAGTAGCAGGGGGAAAAAGAGATGAAAAAACTCCTATCATTTTTCAAGGAAGTATTTCGTGAACTAAAAAAGGTCAAATGGCCTAACCGGCGCGAATTGACCACCTACACCACCGTCGTTGTGGTTACCGTTATCATTGTGGCCGCCATTATCTGGGTAGCTGATACTGGTTACACACAAGTTCTGCAACTCATCTTTTAAGCAGCAAAGGGGGTTGGTACCCTGAGCCAGGACAAAGTAGAAGCCCAATGGTATGTCGTCCATACCTATTCTGGTTACGAAAACAAAGTCAAGACCAATTTAGAGAAGCGTATTGTCCACATGAAAATGGAGGACAGCATTTTTCGTGTCCGCGTTCCCATGGAAGAGGAACGTGACCCTAAAGCCGGTAAGACTGTGCAAAAGAAAGTATTTCCCGGCTATGTTCTAGTAGAGATGATTATGACTGATGCATCTTGGTTTGTTGTGCGCAACACGCCAGGGGTCACGGGGTTTGTAGGGACTGGTCCCCGGCCCATTCCCCTGTCTGCCTCGGAGCTGCGCAACATAATGAAGCGTCTGGATGATGCCGAGCCCTTGGTCAAAGTCAGGTTTAAGG
>DAIOXA010000117.1:1448-4049 GCA_036758185.1 Bacillota bacterium | reverse complement strand
CGGGGACAACGTCAAGATCACCCGGGGTCCCTTTGCCGGAATCGTTGCAATCGTTCAGGAAGTGATGGCGGACAAGGGCAAAGTCAAGGTTTCGGTTTCTATTTTTGGTAGAGAGACCCCTATGGAAATGGATTTCGATCAGGTCGAAACACTTTAACTGTCAGTCAGGAGGTGGAAGATAGTGCCCAAAAAAGTTATAAAGCAAATTAAGCTGCAAATTGCCGCTGGCAAGGCAAACCCCGCGCCACCGGTTGG
This sequence comes from Bacillota bacterium, assembly GCA_036758185.1. GTDB lineage: Bacteria > Bacillota > Proteinivoracia > UBA4975 > UBA4975 > DAIOXA01. Next base: position 3,794 of record DAIOXA010000117.1, on the reverse strand, counting down.
CCCTGCTCTGGGGCAGGCGGGTCTTAACATCATGCAATTCTGCAAAGAGTTCAATGAAAAGACTGCCAAGCAGGCTGGTCTGATAATTCCCGTGGAAATAACCGTCTACCAGGATCGCTCCTTTTCCTTCATTCTTAAGACTCCCCCCGCAGCTGTCCTGCTAAAAAAAGTGGCAGGAATCGACAAGGCGTCGGGGGAACCCAACAAAACCAAAGTTGCCAAGGTCAAGCGTGCCAGCGTCCGGGAAATCGCCGAGCAAAAAATGGTGGACCTCAACGCCGCCAATGTCGAAGCAGCCATGCGCATGGTGGAAGGTACTGCCCGCAGCATGGGTATTACCATAGAAGATTAGTACCAGTGTGCCCCGCAATGCGGCACTGGCAAAATCACTTTCTCAGTGTTCTGCGAGAGGGTGTACCGTAATGGGGCGCAACAAATTGTGGGAGGGGAATACCCGTTACTACCACAAGGAGGAAAGTATTATGAGACCTAAGCCCAAAAGAATTCAGGAACAACTAAAACAGTTTGACCGCACAGAGAGCTACGGACCCAGGGAAGCCTTGGCGCTTGTCAAGAACATGGCTTCTGCCAAATTTGATGAAACAGTGGAGGTTGCCGTTAAGTTGGGCATCAACCCCAAACATGCCGAACAACAAATCCGCGGCGCCGTGGTGTTGCCCCATGGAACCGGCAAGGTCGCTAGAGTCTTGGTCTTTGCCAAAGGCGAAAAGGCCAGTGAAGCAGAGCTGGCCGGCGCCGACTATGTGGGCGAGGCCGACATGGTAGAAAAGATTCAAGGCGGGTGGATGGACTTTGATGTCGCCGTGGCCACCCCTGACATGATGGGTACGGTAGGTAGACTGGGCCGTGTTTTAGGTCCCAAGGGCCTCATGCCTAATCCCAAGACCGGAACTGTGACCATGGATATCAAGCGTGCCGTCCAGGAGATCAAAGCCGGCAAAATCGAGTACAGGGCAGAGAAGGCGGGGATTGTCCATGCGCCCCTGGGCAAGGCGTCCTTTGACTTGGAAAAACTAGTGGGGAACTTTAAGACCATCATGGAGACCCTGGTCAAGGCCAAGCCCGCTGCTGCCAAGGGACAGTACGTCCGCTCGGTAACTGTTTCTTCGACAATGGGTCCCGGGGTTAAGATCAACACAACTTGGGCCACTTCCTGGGACAAGGAAGATTAACTCTTGACTTTCCCGGGTTAAAGTGATAAACTTATTCTCGTCAATTAAATAGCATCTACCGCAGACAGCAGGTGTCCCTAGGGACTTAATTTCCCGCCGAGGTGGAAAGGATAGGCTCCCTTTGTGTTGCCCCTTACCCTTCCGGCTCGGGAAGGGTTTTTACTTAAAGGAGGTGTAGTTGTGAGTTCACAAGCAGTTTTAGAAAGCAAACAGAAAGTAGTTGCGGAAATCAGCGATAAACTGCAACGGGCTGCATCGGCAGTGCTTACCGATTATCGCGGTCTTAACGTCGCTGAGGCCACCAAACTTCGCAAGGAGCTTAGGGAAGCCGGTGTAGAGTATCGCGTACTCAAGAATACCTTAACCAAGCTGGCCGCCGAAAAAGTGGGTTACAAGGAATTACTTAAGGACTTGGTGGGCCCCACCGCCATCGCCTTTAGCTATGATGACCCCGTTGCTCCAGCCAAAATACTGTCCAAGTTTGCCAAGGAGCACAAAAAGCTGGAACTTAAGTCCGGAGTGGTGGAAGGTAAGATTATTGATGTTGCTGGCATCGCCGCCCTAGCCGAGCTACCCAGTCGAGAGGTTCTGCTGGCCCAAGTTCTGGCCGGGTTCCAGGGACCCATTGCTGGTTTCGTCAACGTCATGCGGGGTAATCTGCGCAATTTTGCCTGTGTAATCAATGCCATTAAAGAGCAAAGGGAACAGGCATAATTAATACAAATCTTAAAATCCAGGAGGAACTGAATATGTCTAAAGTGCAAGAAGTAATGGAAATCGTAAAGGGTATGACGGTATTAGAACTGGCCGAACTGGTAAAGGCTGCTGAAGAAGAATTTGGCGTAACCGCCGCCGCTCCTATGGCCATGGCCATGCCCGCCGCCCCTGGCGCCGTTGCTGAATCTGCTGAAGAGCAGACCGAGTTTGACGCAATCCTCACTGCCGTTGGCGATCAGAAGATCAAAGTCATCAAGGTTGTCCGGGAAATCACCGGTCTTGGCCTCAAGGAAGCCAAGGATTTGGTCGATGGCGCTCCCAAGCCCTTGAAGGAGAAAGTCTCCAAAGAAGAGGCCGAGGAAGTCAAAGCCAAGATTAGCGAAGTTGGAGGCGCCGTCGACGTCAAGTAGGGGTTTAAGCCCATCACGTCCCTCCC
>DAIOXA010000117.1:0-1435 GCA_036758185.1 Bacillota bacterium | reverse complement strand
GAAAGAAACCCTGTCGCCTAACCAGCAGGAAGACAACCAATAGGCAAGGGCGTCTCTGGCAACAGTGGGGACTGAAGGAAGCCGAGGGGGGAGTCTGGAACGTAGCGCTAGCGAACCGAAGTTGGCGCCCAGGGTGGGTAACCTTGCGAGAAATGGGAAAGCCCAATAGCTGGATAACCCTGTGTGTTATGACGGACAGATTCAGTCTCAGGCAGGCAGACTTAACCAGGGAAGCCCAGTATCCTCCCACGACGGTGGGTAAGCCGAACAAGTGCACTTATAAAGTCGGGCTTTTGCCTTACTACAAGTAATGTAGTAGCTGAGAATTGTCAGGAGCCGTATACGCGACCCGTACGTACGGTTCTGTGAGTTCGACCTACTCGATTTTGACTTTAGTTGTTGTTTGTGTTATTATTATAACTTGCCATGTATTACTTTATTTTATAGGTTTCACCCGGCTGGGGAATATTTTCCCCTTGCCAAGGGTAACCTATTTTGGTGTTTCAGGCAAAATCTGGATGAGAGGTGATGGTTTTTGGCCAAGGTAGTTGAACCATGCGCTGGGGAGCGCAGAAGCTACTCCAGGATTAAAGAAGTCCTCGACCTCCCCGATCTGCTAGAAATCCAGAATGAATCGTACATGTGGTTCCTGGAAGAGGGCCTCAACGAAATGTTTAAGGACATTTCACCCATTAAAGACTTCACCGAAGAGTTACTGCTTGAGTTTATCTCCTATCACCTGGATCAGCCTAAGTACTCGGTGGATGAATGTAAGGAACGGGATGCTACATACTCTGCTCCCCTTCGTGCCCAGGTCAGGTTGATTAACAGAGAAACAGGCGAAGTCAAAGAGCAGGAAGTGTACATGGGAGACTTCCCCCTCATGACTAAAAATGGGACTTTTATAATTAATGGTGCAGAGCGCGTAATCGTCAGCCAATTAGTTCGGTCCCCCGGAGCATATTTTAACAGCCAGATTGACTCTGCCGGCAAATTGCTCTTTACCGGAACTCTGATCCCCAACCGGGGCGCCTGGTTGGAATTCGAGACCGATGGCAATAATATCGCTTGGGTCAGGGTGGATAGGACCCGCAAGCTACCCATGACGGTTCTGCTGCGCAGTATTGGCTACGGCACCAATGCCGAGATAATCGAGCGCTTTGGTGAAGACAATGAGGTTCTCAATGCTACCCTGGATAAAGACCATACGGATTCCTTCGAGGCCGGCCTTCTTGAGATATATAAGCGCCTGCGTCCTGGCGAGCCCGCCAACGTCGACAATGCCAGGAGCCTTTTCAAAAACCTATTCTTTGACTCCAAGCGCTATGACCTAGCCCATGTCGGTCGCTACAAGTTGAACAAGAAGTTAGGCGCCCGTCGACGCCTGCGTTTTCGCAAGCTCGCCCAGCACGTCACCGACCCCGACACCGGCGAG
>DAIOXA010000116.1:0-6158 GCA_036758185.1 Bacillota bacterium | reverse complement strand
ATACATTGGAAGTCCACCGCCAAGACCGGTGAACTCCAGACCAAGGAATTCGACCCTCTCTTGATGAACTCTTCCTTGCTGGTGCTGGATTGCTCTCAAGATGCCTGGGATCCCGAACCCTTTGAAGAGGCCGTAAGTGTAACTGCCTCCCTGGCCAAGGCGGCCCTTTTCCAGAGGATTCCCCTGCGCTTTCGCACCAATTCTGGGCGCAGGCATGAGGAAATAATTGTGTCCACCCAGGACGACTACTTTCACTTGCTTCTGCGCTTGGCTAGAATTACCCCGGTGGCCAGTCACTTACTCAGCCAGTCGCTTTATCGGGAGCTATTTATTCAGGACAGCAACGTCATCCTCGTCACCTCTGGCCGTAGCGAAGAGATTAAGGGTATTTTGTTCCGCCTTTCCACCCGGGGCAATGCCGTGACAGTCATCCAGGTTGACCAGGAACCGACTACAGAGATGGTCCGCCCCCGCCCCGGATCGGCCCTGAAATTGTTCAACATTAAAGAGGCCAAGGATCTAAGTCCCCACCAGCGGAAAAGGGATGTGAACTGATGGATACCAAGACTAGGATAGTCCATGTGGGTTTGAATTGGTTGTGGTTATTTGCGTTGTGCACCGGCCTCAACGCCTGTATTCACTTTATGCCGCCCCAGGCTCTCCTCTCTGCTCTATTCCTTTTTCTCTTGGTAGAATTGGTTTTCCCTCGGTGGGGGACATTGCTTAAAGTCCTCATCACCCTTATTTTTCTGCACAGGCACTATTACCTCGGCAGTTTCTTTGCGCCCAGCTGGTTGGGCTGGCTGGCTACCGATGTAATCGGTGACCTGAGGGCTCTCCGCGATAGTGGGGGTGTAGTGCTTCCCTCCACAGCTATGTTTTTTACCATGTTGGGGTTGGCTGGGCTCCAGAAGTTGTTTTTTGCCCTGATCTCCCGGGGGAAGGCTGCCCTCCTCTTGCTCTTTTCGGGTACTGCCCTCCTGGTAAGCGCCTATATGCTCACCGACGAGAATATTACCCGCCACCTTGTTGTCTACATCATTGTGGGCCTACTGGTAATGGGGACCAGCAGGTTGCAGCTGAATTTATCCTTCCCCATGGGTCGATGGCTAAGTTACCTGCTAATTTGGGCCCTGGTCCTCACCTCGGTGGCCTGGGCCTTGCCGGATGGGAATAAGCAGTTCGTTCAGTGGTGGCAAAGTACCATAACTTGGAGGACCAGCCTTGAGGGCAAAGGAACTGTGGGTTATGGGAATTATGACAATGCTATGGGCCAGCCCCTGGAGTCGGATGAGACCCCCTTTCTTAGGGTCACCTCTCCCCGTCCCGTCTATCTCAAGGGTGATGTGCGCTACATTTACACAGGCAATAGCTGGGAGGCCAATCCTTGGGATTCTGGCCTCTTCCCCTTCCGGGGATTTGATGTGGTCCCCGAAATGGAAAGTGTCGAAGCCACCATCGCCATCGAATTCTTAGATCAGCAGGGGCGAGAATTGTTTACGCCTCGCCACGCCATGAACATCGCTTTTGCTCCAGCGACGGATAGAGTCTTTTACCGCCTTCTCCAGCGACAGCAGGGTAATACTCCTACCTATGAGGATTATCTGTTCAGCAGTGCCCGGCCCCCCCAGGTAGGGGACAGATACATCATTACTGCTTTACTTCCTCTGGATCGAGGGAATGACCTGCGCCAATTGTCCAGTAGCAATGCCGCCGAGTACTACTTGCAACTTCCTTCGTCAATGACCCAGCGGACCGTTGACTTAGCCCTGGCCATTACCGGAGCAGAGACCAATGGCTATGACAAGGCTGAAGCAATTGTCCAGTATTTGCGCCAGGGCAGATGGCGATACTCCCTGGACACCGAATACCCACCCTCGAACCAAGAGTTTGTAGATTGGTTCCTCTTTGAGACTGACCGCGGTTATTGTGTGCACTTCTCCACTGCCTTTGTAGTCTTGGCCCGGGCCGCCGGCCTGCCCGCCCGCTGGGTAACGGGCTTTTCCTCGGGAACCCGGGAGGGACAGGATAGCTTTATCATTCAAAACAAGCATGCCCACGCCTGGGCAGAGGTATGGTTTGACGGCTATGGCTGGGTTCCCTTTGAACCCACCCCAGGGATTATCCTGCCCAGAATCAGTGGGGGATCAGATTCAGACAATCCCTTAGAACCCGTAGACCCTGTTGAACCCTCTGACCCCCTGGAACCCGATTTGCCCGATCCTGGTGTCCAACCGTCTCCAGAACCCGAGCCAGGAGATCCTGAGTATTCTGGAATGCCCCTGGCTGCCATTATCTGGCTGGCGATGGTTCTGCTGGCACTGACCTTAACCATTATCCTGTTCAGGGGCAGAAGGATTGATATCATCAAGATGTATGCAAGACTGCAGGCCCGTTTACGCATCTTTGGCTGGCAACGGCATAATTGGGAGACTGCCCGGGAGCATATGGAGCGGGTTCAGGAACTTCCGGACCCCGCGGGCTACGAGAAATTTGTCCATCGCTTTGAGGCCTCGGTGTATGGAGGCCAAGCTGAAAAGAAGGAATCTGAAGGGCGGCAATTGGGTAGAAGTTACTCGTTGATAAAACTCGCCTGGCACCGTGTTTCCAACAGGCGTTGATATTAGCGTTTATACGAGAGAGGGGATAGTGAAATGAGCAATTTACTAGGCCTTACCGAGAATCTGAGTAAAGTATTGATGGGAAAACCGCGAGTTGTTGAAATGGTTGAGGTCGCCCTGCTCTGCCAGGGCCATGTGCTGCTGGAGGATGTGCCAGGCTTGGGCAAGACCATGTTGGTAAAGGCACTGGCCAAATCTCTAGGCTGTAAGTTCAGCCGCATTCAGTTTACTCCCGACCTGCTTCCTTCCGACGTGGTTGGGGTGACGGTATTTAATCAGAAGACTTTGGACTTTCAATATCGGCCCGGCCCCGTCATGGCCAACATCGTCCTGGCCGATGAAATAAACCGCACTTCGCCCAAGACCCAGTCCAGCCTCCTGGAGGCCATGGAAGAAGACCAGCTCACCGTCGACGGTGAAACCTGGCCTCTGCCCAACCCCTTTATGGTGCTGGCTACCCAGAACCCCATTGAATATGAAGGGACCTTTCCCCTACCCGAAGCTCAACTAGACCGATTCTTGCTCCGCCTGGATATTGGCTATCCTACGCCCGAAATCGAGGAGCAGATTATTCGCTCCCAGGAGCACGGCCACCATCCCTTGGCTGATCTGGAGCAGGTCCTAGACATCCCCGAGCTTATGGCAGCCCAGCAGCAAGCCGCCAATGTCACCCTGGGGGATAACTTGGTAAGCTATATAATCGAGCTCTGCAACAGCACGCGCAAGCATCCCTCGCTGTACTTGGGCGCCAGCCCCCGGGGTTCCTTAGGCCTCGCCCGTACCGCCAAGGCCCTGGCCTGGCTGCGGGGCCGGGATTACGTGCTCCCCGATGATATCAAGGACCTGGCGGCGCCCGTACTGGCTCACCGTATCCTCCTCAATCCCGATGAAAATCTGCGGGGAAGGACCAGCCAACAGGTAATATCCCAGCTAATCACCACTGTACCCGTACCCACCAAGTAATGCATCGCCTGAGGCTGTCAACCCTTTTTTTGTCGGTGGAAGGGGAAAAGGAAGGATTTGACGAATGGTATAACAATGTTTTAATAGCTTAGATTAGAGGGAATACCGTGAGAGTACTGTCTAAACGGGGATTGTCAGCACTACTAGTATTCATTGCCTTGCTACTTCTCACAGCTTGTAGTCAAGGATTCTCCCTGGATCGGGAGGAATTGGAACTGGCGCTGGGAGAGACCGCCGTCCTGACAGTCCAAGGTATAGAGCTAGAAGAGATTACTTGGAGTTCCAGCGACACCAATGTGGCAACCGTCGACCTCGAGGGCAAGGTAACATCTGTTGGCCCAGGCAATGCGGTAATCACTGCCAGTGTCGGTAACAAAAGTGCTACCTGCACCGTCGTCGTTACCTCGCAACCTGTTCTAAGTGCGGATAGCCTCGTCATTGGCCTGGGAAGCACAAGGCAAATTTCTGTCTACCCAAAACTGGACGGACAGAGCATCACCTGGTAGTCCGGGGATGCGGGCATTGCCGAAGTGGACCAGGCCGGCAATATCAGTGGCCTCGCCCCCGGGGAGACCGAGGTCACGGCCAGTATGGGAGACTTTAATTTGGTCTGCAATGTCCATGTCTTTGCCCTGGACTCCGCTGCCATTGTCTTGGTGCCAGGGGAACTGCTGACAGCCAAAAGAGTGTTTCCTTACCTCAGTCTGTCATAAACCTTCTTTGGTCCCCAGACAGTGCCAAGCTAGCTTGGATAAAAAGAATAATGACAGGCGACGACAATGAACTGGTTGTTCTAGATGTCGCATCTGGGGTGCAAAGCACCGTTCATAAAGCCACGAATATCGCAGATTTTCTCTGGTCCCGGGACAGCTATTCCCTGGCAGTAGCAGGCTGTCGTTGGAACGAGAGCCAGGGCAGGATCTGGTTTCCGATAACAGTCTTCTCTTTGGCTGGGGAAGAGATAAAATCTATCCCTGACCCGGGAATACTTGGAGTGGCGGTTATGTCGACACTAACCTGAGCTGGGTGCCGGGCCAGGACATGCTTCCTATGACACCAAGGATGGTCTGGTATTGCTCAGGCTAACTGACGGCAAAAGGTGGCTGGTGCGCCCGCCGCTACCCTCCAAGGAAATGAAGGCCCATGAGCTGTATGAGATGGAGGAAGAATGGGGGTTCCCCATGGAAATTACATGGCTGGATAACGGCAACCTTGCTCTATCTATCCACTTTGACGGCAGGTTTACCTATGGAACCATGGATATCTATAAAATAGACTGGAAAAACTGGAAGTAGCTGACAGCACCCCGGTTCATGCCCCTGGGGCAAGAGAATCGGAGTTTTACTTTTCTGGCCTTGCTAAACACTGGAGGGAAAGGATAAGATAATGTACATTGTCTTCGTAGCCCTAGAGGTTGCCGGACGCGAACTTTTACTTACAGAGGTGGAGTAAATGAAAAGGCCCGTTATTATCATCGACTTCGGCGGCCAGTCCAGTCGCCTCCTTGCTCGGAGGGTTCGGGAAGTGAAGCTTTGGTCGGAAATCCTGCCCTGCAACTCTTCCCTGCAGGAAATCCAAGCCCACAACCCCTTGGCCCTTATTTTGGCTGATGGCTCGGACACCCACAATCTGTCCCCTGAGCTGCTGGATAAGGGTTGGCCGATGCTCGGCATAGGCGCGGGAATGGATCTTTTGGTCGAATGGGCGGGGGGTACAGTTAGGCCGCCAGAAACGTTGGCATGCTCCTCGGTGGCGACCATTGGCGTTTCCGACACCAAGCTGTTCGGGGTTCAGCACTATCCGGGGGATGAGGAACTGCTGGCCAACTTTCTCTTTGGTGCCTGTGGCCTTGAACCCAACTGGACCATGACCGATTATATTAGTACTACTGTGGCTGCGGTGCAAAGGCAGATCGGAGGCGCGAAGGTCATCTGCGGCCTCAGCGGTGGCGTAGATTCTGCCGTTGCTGCTGCCCTGGTGGACAAAGCGGTGGGAGATCAGCTTACCTGCTTCTTTGTCGACCACGGACTGCTGCGCAAAAACGAAGCAGAACAAGTGATGACGGCCTTTTCCGGCAAGGGAATTAAGGTCATAAAAATAGACGCCCAGCAAAGGTTCCTGGAGCGTCTAAAGGGAATAACTGAACCCGAGGCCAAGCGCAAGGCTATCGGTGACCAGTTTATTCGGGAATTTGAGATTGCAGCCAAAGAGATGGGCAACGCCAAATACTTGGTCCAGGGCACCCTTTACCCCGATGTGCTGGAGAGTGGGACAATAAAGAGCCACCACAATGTCGGGGGACTCCCGGAGGATTTGGAGTTTGAGTTGTGCGAGCCACTGCGGGACCTCTTTAAGGATGAGGTGCGGGAGGTGGCTACCCTCCTGGGCTTGCCAAATACAATGGTGTGGCGCCAACCCTTCCCCGGCCCTGGTTTGGGCGTACGGGTGTTGGGAGAGGTTACCCCAGAACGCCTGGCCATAGTGCGGGAGGCTGATGCCATTCTCCGGGAAGAGATTGCCGCAGCCGGCTTGGACCGGGAGGTGTGGCAGTACTTCGCCGCCCTGCCGGGAGTT
>DAIOXA010000115.1:0-6166 GCA_036758185.1 Bacillota bacterium | reverse complement strand
CTTCCTTAAGCAGCCAGGATTCAACATCATCCTTGGCGAAGAGCGCCGGCCAGCCACCGGTATGAATAAAGACCAATTTCATTATAGACCAGTATTCCCTTCAACAGCAGCGGTCCATGCAGATTGACGCCCATAAAAAAAGCAACACCCGTTGTAGTTACTAGTTCCCCCGTCGGGCCATAGGGGACTGGGACCGGTATTTTCTCGTTAATATGGATGAGATCTATCTGTGCTGCTCAATCAGGATTATAAGCGCCAAATTGCCCCATTCATGAGTTAAGCTTTCGTATTAGTTTATTTTTGGGCTTGCCTCCGGATATCCTCAGCCAGGAGGGTGACCAGGTTTTCCTGGTAGCCTGCCCTGGCTGCTTTCTTTAGCACGGCAGCAGTGCCCCTCAGCTCCTGGCAATGGATTAGGTCCAGCTGCTTTAGGCGGCGGGATGGGATGCTCACATTAGAAATGCAGGTCTGGTAATCACCAGGTGAATAGCGCCAAGGTTTAACCCTGTCAGGGTAACGTGTCATCAGGCGCTGGGCCATCAAGAGGCCTTCGGGATCGAAGTCCCCAGAGTACCAGATTTCGACCCCGGCAACAGTGAGTCTGTCCAGGAGCAGGTATGTGGCCAGGCGGAACTGGCCGTGGGTGCAGACCATGGGCGGCAAATTACCTTCGAAGGTATCGGCCAGGTCGGAAAACACTCCGGAATTCTCCAACACGAAGACAACAGTATGATTGTCAGGAAGGAGAACTTGATCCGCTTTTGCCAGTTCCCGGACGGGAAGATTGAGGACACTATTGGCCTTATATGCCTCCTGCCAGAGGGGAATAATATGCTGATGCTTACTTGCTAGCAAACTGGCGCCGGTGACGAAGTTCAGGAGGTCGTCCCGGACGATGCCGAAGTTATCCAGCAGCTCCCATACCTGTTCTCCCGTGAGTTTGCCTTGAATTTCTGTGTGCTCAGTTTGGGAACGGATGAATTGGAGGGCCGCAAGCAAGTACTTGCCCCGGGGTGTGTCCGGGTCAAAACCGTGAGGATCACCGGTTATCTTCGCCGCCCACATTGGCAGGCGGCAGTAGGTGTTATCAGCTGACGGCAGCTGGGTAAGGGCCGTGAGGACCTGGTCCAGGTCAGACTTCAGTTGCTTGGGGTCGGCGCTGTAGGCCATTTGGATGACCCGGGCGCCTAGTCTGCTATCCTCAATATGCCCTAGCCAGTCCTGGCAGAGAACATGAGGATGCCCTTTCCTAAGGGCCTGAAAGTACCTCATCCTCATCTCCTGCCTGGCCCGGCGCTCCTCACTCTTGGGAATTAGATCCTGATTCAGGGCGGCAATTAACAGGTCGATTAAATCTACCCCCGCAAACTTAGTCTGGCCTAAGGCCTCTTGAAACTGGGCCAGACCAAGGGTTACGGATTTTTTGCCGGTGAGGTCCTTGCCCAGAACCCCACCAATAGATTGCTGTTCCTGGGTGGTAAGATTGCCAATTGTTACAGTGCCGCCAATCCTGCCCAGCCCGCGGTAGCGCTGGGCCATGAGGGGCAGCAAGCGCTGAAACCCTGGCTGGGAAAAGTAATTGGCTGCTTCCCTCAGTTTGCTGTCCATCTTACTACTCCTTGGCTGCAGCAGCCTGGCTGCTGAGCAGGCGCCGGGTCTTGCCGTCCCAGAGGTAGCGGATCACCGTTACCCAGGGCACGTTTTTGGGCCGGACCAGTTCGCAGATGGACAGGCGGCCGGCTGTATCATAATCCCCCCACAAGGACTGGGAGTTAATTATATAGTTAAAACCCAGTTTTTCCATGAGGTCGAACATGTCCCGGATATTGGTCTCATCCACCCCAGCGAAGGCCTCGTCCAGGGAGATGAGATGGGGGGCGTCAGGCCTGGCCTCCTGGTAACGGGAATACACCGCCGAGAAGAGGGGGATGTACATGGCCATGGCCTTTTCACCGCCGCTGAAGGTAAAGAACATGGTATTGGTCAGTTCCCTTTTGTTCTCCTGACCTTTGCGGAAAAAGAGTTTGAAGTCAAACCAGGTGCGGTAGTCCAAGAGTTCCCGCACAATGGAATGGAAGGTCTCTCCGTACTCTCTATCTGCCAATTCCGCCTTGGCCCGGTCAATCTTGGAGCGAAAGTGCCGGGAGATCAGGGTCATGTCCTCTTCCTTGAGGAGGTTGGGATCCTTGCGGAGCAGGTCCACCAGTTCGGCAGTATCTAATTCTTCTTCATGGTCTGCCGTCCGGGGTTTCCAGCGCAGGGAGAAGGTGAGGCCGCTGGAGGTATCCCGCTGCTCCATAAGTTTGTTGATCTCCTCAACCCACCTTTCCGCCCGACTGATGCGATGGCGAATGATGTCTCCCACGCTGTGCAGTATTATCTCTTCATATAGCTCACGGTCCTTTTCACTGAGAAGCTGCTGCTGAAGGGCGATATCCTCTTCCATCTTGTCCAGGACCAAATAGACATCCTTCTTCTGCCCGTTATAGTCCAGCATGATGATCTGGCGGTGGCGAGCCTGGTTCAGGGCGAATAACTGGGTTTCCAGCCACTGGCTCCCGGCCGGGGGCAACTCCCCGGGCATGGCCTGCTCAACCATGTCGGGGCGGTACTCCACCAGGTACTGGCCTTCCTCGAAATATGCCTTGTCTAAGCGGGTAGTTACCCGCTGCCGGTCGGTTGAGTTCAAGAGATGCCCGTAATCCTTGAGGACCCGGCGCGCCAAGGCCGGGATAGCTTCCCTGTCGCCGGGGTCTGCATTTAGGACAAATCTATAGCTCAGCTCTTGGCAGAAATACTCCTGCCAGCAGGCGCAGATAGCGTTGGCCTCTTCTAGGCGCTGGGCAGTGCCCGTTAGCTCCTGTTCCCAATCCCGGATATCTCGGTCTACATTTACCGTGCGCTGGAAAGTTTCTCTTTGTTCCTGGGGAACCTGGCTCAGGCGCAGAACCACAGCCTGAACACGGGCGCGAATCTCTTCAGCCCCCAGCGCTTGCATGCGCTCCCGAATTTTCTCTATAGAAAGGGCCGACTGGCGCAGTTGAATACCTATTGAATTCAGTTCACCTTTAAGGGAGTCCACACTTTGCCGGACATCTTCCAGGTCAGCCGCCAGCCGCTCGGAGAGTTCCCGGCAGTGGCAGATCCTCAAGTGAATCCTCTCTAGCTCGCCCAGCTTGCTGATATAACTGCCCATGTCCTTGGCAGCTGTGGCAAAGGCTTCGTTGGATTCCGGCAAATTGAGCTCCCGGGCCAGGATCTGAAGCTGGCCCCGGGCCGACTGCATCTTAGAATGGGCTTCGTCGAGACGGCTTTTTTTGGTTTCGGCATCCGCCCGATGGACCTTGAGGTTCCGCTCCACCTCGAGGATAGACTCCCAGTTTTCTTCTATGGGACCGAAGGCAGGGAGATTATCATATTCCCGCTGGAGAGTATCAAGGCGGCGGTTCAACATGTCCTTGCGAGTGTTAATTTGCCCAACTTCGGCATTGAGGCCTGCGAGAATTTGCTCTAACTCAGCAATCTTGCGCAGCCGGTAGCGGAGGCGAGCCTCCTTGCCAATGAACTGGGCCTTTTCCCGAGGCGCCTGGCCGCTGAGGATGGAAATGCGATAATTGCCCCTGGCATCTATGCTGGCGTCACCAGGCTCCATGCTGGCAGCCCCCATGAGGATACTGCAAAGGACATTATCTATGGTCTGGACATCGACAACGAGGCCCGGAACCGGTTCAAGGACATCCGCTAAGGTGTGTTCGAGGATACGGGGGTTGGGGAGGATTACCTTATCCCAACCCTGAATTGCGGGCAAATGCTCTTCAGATACAATGAGGGCATCAAGGACGCCCACCTGGGCAATAGCCGCTTCCAAGCGTTCCCGCTGTTCCGGGCTGACATCCTCCCGGAATTCCACTGCCCCGTAAAAGGGAACATAGGGGATGCCCGCCTCCTGAAGGGCGCAGCGGGTTTCACTGGTATCCGGATGGCGCAGGGGCTCGGGCTCTTGCTTTTGCTTCCATTCCTGGAGCTGGGCCTCAATCTCCTTAATCTCAAGGTTTTTGGCATGGAGCAGGCCATCTTCCCGGGCCACATCTTCATTAATGGCTTCCCTGGCCCGCTGTTGGGCCAAGGCCACCGGCTGCAGGACCAGAGAGGGCTTGTGGACCTCAAAGATATCTAATAACCTGCGGGCGGTAAGCTGTTTTTCTTCTGGACTCAGGGCAAGTTCCCGGCAGGCGACATCCCACTGATGGAACTGATTCAGCCACTGCTCCTTTAGAGAATCTTGTTCCTGCCCGAGCTGATAGCGTTGGCGAGTTAGCTCGTCTAACTGCTTGCTGGCCAGGGCATAATCTGTTTCTGCAATCCGGTATCTGTCCAGTTCCTGCTCATATTTTCTGGCTGCAGCCAAGATTGTCTCAAGAAGCTGGAAATATTGGTTCGTCTCTTCCTCCCAGAGGGAGAAATCATAGTCTGCCTGCCGTCGCAGATAATCCTGGGCAGAGGGGGCATGTCCGGCAAAGGAGGCCTTTTCAGCTAGCATCTCCAGCTGGTCCAGCTTTGCTTCCTGCTCGCGCTCCAGCTGGACCATGACTGCCTGCTGCTCCCTTGCCTCCTCCTCCAAATCCCGCTCCCGGCTCTGCTTCTTGGCAAGTTCGGAAGCCTTTATTTCCCGGGAAAGGGTGAGGATGTTTTGAGAATCCTCGGCAACCTTCAGCTGTTTTTCCGCCCGAAACACATCATGGTCCTGCAGTTCATCTCTTTCCTGTTCCAGGACCTTCTCTTCCTGCTCTAAGGCAGTGAGGCGCAGGCGGTCATCCTGCAATTGCCTGCGGTGCCGGCCTAGGTCCTGCTTTAGCTTGTCCTGAGCTCGGTTCAAATCCTCCCGGTTGGTGATGGAGTCCAGCACTCCCTTGGCCTTCTCGGCCAACATGTAGCGGTTATATGCGTCATAGGCGGTTGCCAGCTTCTTGAGGGAACCCCAATCCCGCTCCAGCTGTTCCAATTGCTGCTTGACCTGGTCCATATTCTCGATGGTCTCGGAAAGGGGGCGCAGCTCATCGTCGGAGAGGGCGGGGATGGATTCGTTGAGGATTTCGTAGATAACCGTGGGTTTAAAGTCCTTGGACAACTTGGGGCTGCGCAGTTGGATTAGGAGCTTGATTAAGTCCTCATAGGCTTCGATGGACTCGTAGCCAAAGAGATGCCGGTTGACCAGCTCCATGTATTCTTGCTGACGGCGGACCACCCGCCCCCCCGGCTCCAGGCGATTGGTTAGCTCGGTGCGGGTCAGAGGAGCCAGGACTTCCTTGCCCAGCTCCGGACTGTATTCCCGCCGGTGCAGTTCCAGGTCATAGCCGATGCGGCGGTCATCGAGGATGATAAATCCCCAGAAATCCATAGGAGAATTGCGCCGGGCCCGCAGGCCAATGCCTGTGGTAATGTAGCGCTCACTCTTGCAGCGCTTGTATTCCAGCCATAGATAGCCCGTGCGTTCATCCCTTTGACTGATACCCGCCTCGCCCAAGAGGTAGTCCTCCATCCTCCGAGCCCGGGAGCCAAAAGGGTCCAGACGATCGGGACTCTTGCGCCCGTCCAAAAGCACCGGGAGCAGGCTCTGCATGGTTACAGACTTGCCGGAGCCGTTGCTGCCCCGAAGGAGCAGCTTGCCGTCAGCAAAGTCAAAGATTTCGTTATCATAGTACCAGAAGTTGAGCAAGCCCGCCCTATTTAGTTGCAGCTTATCAGTCGGCATCTGCCTCAACTCCTTCTGGATAATTTGCCGGGTACTCTCCGCTGGATTTTGCCAGGGCCGGGAGCAGGGAAATTACCCTGGTATCCGGGTCCTCCCGGGCCAACTTCCACTCTTTCAGCAGGGCCAATAATTCTCTGGCCACCCCCCTGGTCTCCAGTTCTCGGTATTGCTTGGACCAGCCATGACCATAGCGTTCCCTGAGTCTGATCACCCAGTTCTGGTAAGCGGAACGGGGGAGAGAAATGCTGCCGTCATATTGAAGGGGGATGTCTTCCTCTTCCCGAATTTCCCGGGCCAGTCCGGCGAACTGGAGGGCAATGTCGCAAAGGGCACGGTCATTGGGAAAGAGGGTGAATCTATGTCTGCGCTCGGGCAAGGTGAGGAGGGCGGCGTTCTTGTATAGCTCAAACTGAA
>DAIOXA010000114.1:3148-6170 GCA_036758185.1 Bacillota bacterium | reverse complement strand
AAGGGACCCTTACCCCGGGCCAGGGAATGGTACATAGTCAGACCCTGGATCAGGTAATCCCGGCTGACAACGGTACAATAGTTGCGCCCCACCGAATCTGCCTCGGCATTGTAATAATTGCGGATGAAATGATCCTTGACCCGTCGTGTCGCGGCAAATTCGGGAGCAACCTGCTCAATTCGGGCCATAGCCTTGCGGCAGACCTGGATATAGGGAAGGTAAATCCACTTTAGTACCTCCTCAGAGAAGGACATGATGTAGCTGCAGAGGTCATACTCATTGCCATCGTAGTACCTGAACCCATAGGAGTGGTAGAAAATCAGCTTTTGTCCGTTGACATGGATACCCTTCCTTCGAGTCACGGTGCACCCCCGGATAATGTATGGCCCCACATTGACCCCCAGGTGTTTAATTACCCCCACATTGACAAAGCGCTGGACCCAGTCATTTATATAGAGTTGGTCGCTCCACAGACCGTTTTCCAGGCGATCGTAGCACCATTCCAGCAAGCGCTCTCGAAACCAGGCCAGGGCTTCCAAGGCATCGCCGTTACGCTTAAAGCCCATGAACCCGGTATTGTACCTGCCCTTGGTATATATGCGATTGCGGTTGGCCTTGCGCCACCGCTCCAGGGTAAGCATAATGGAGTACTGCTCCCACTGGGCAAAGATGGGCGCGGGATCGGCATAAAAGAAAGTGTCGCCGTCCAGCCAGACGATGTGGTCCAACTCTGGAAAGTGCTTGAGGATGTATAGCATCGTCGAGGCCTTGGCGCTCCAGATATACTCTCTTATATTGCGCTCCCCTTTGACCTGGGCCAGTTGGGGATCCTGGGCTTCAATTTCCGCCAGAGTAATGATTGTTGCCTTTTCCAGCTGCAGCTTTCCGTACAGCTCCGCCACTTCTGCATCGTGACAGACCAGGAAAAAGTGAAAGTCATGGTCGACGCCCTCCAGGGACTGGTACAGGGCCAAACCCTTGTAGGCATATTCCTGGCTAAAGATGGAGCAATAGAAATGTCTCAAATTCCTCCCTCCCTTGCATCACTCTAATATATGGCGGCTATAGGTGTCGAGCTCCAAAGAATCGTATTCCCGGGTGGAGACCGCCAGCATGATCAGGGGGTGCTGCGTGTCATTTTTGAAGGCGTGAATTACCCCCGCTGGCACATGAACCACCTTGTCTTCTTCATCAGAGAGGGTGAACTCCTCTCCCCCGCCTATTCCCCAGTCCGCCAAGGCAATTCTGGCTTCCCCCTGGACGACGGTAAAGTACTCGGTGGTCCTAAGATGGTAATGGTTGCCCCGGACACAGCCGGAGTTGGTATAGAGCAGGTAAACCTCTTCAATCTGCCCTTCCTCCAGTTGGCTGAGCATCAGTATTTTCTTTAATACACCCCGGTCGTCTCGATGGGCTTTGAGGGGTAGTATCCTTTTGGCATCATCCATTTCATCCACCCTCCACCCTTAGGCCGGCGCCCAAGTACTTGCAGCCAGCCTTCTCCAGTTCAGCCTTGTTCAGCACCCGGCGACAATCCAGGATCCAGGCAGAAGACATCAGTTGGGCATACTCCTGGGGCCGTATCCCCGTGAATTCCGGCCAAGGTGTAACAATAACTGCTCCCTGGGCTTCCTTAAGGGCGGCCGTGGGGTCCCGGGTATACTCCAGGCGGTCCGGATCCGGGGGCAGCACTGCCTGCATTCTATCCACCGCCACGGGATCCACCGCTACTACCCTGGCGCCCCGCTGCAATAGTTGGCTAATGATAGGCAGGGCTGGCGTATCCCGGACATCGTCGGTTCCTGGTTTAAAGGCAAGGCCTAATACCGCTATTTTCTTATCCTGAATTCCTGTCATGGCCTCTTCCAGGCGCATGACCAGGTGCAGAGGCTGGTGGGCATTGACGGCCATAACCGCCGACAGCACCTGTGCTTCCCTGCCCTTTTCCCGGCTGTAGGCAATGAGAGCCTTTACATCCTTGTGAAAGCAGCTGCCGCCAAAACCGCACCCCGCCTGGAGGTAAGAAATCATGCCGGGGTTGACCAACTGTCCCTGCACCCGAGGGTTAAAGCGCTTATCCAGCGTCACCGTCTCCATGACGTCCTTGACATCGATGTCGCGGATAGCCTCACAGATTCCGGCGATTTCATTGGCAAAGGAAACCAGGCTGGCCAGCAGGGCGTTGGCGGTGTACTTGCCCATTTCAGCGGTACGCAGACTTACCTTAACAATGGGGGCGCCAAAGTCGGCGTAAACCTCTCTCATAACCTGCATGCTTCGCTCATCATAAGCACCGATGACAATGCGATCGGGATATAAAAAATCTTCCACGGCGTTGCCCTCCCGGAGGAATTCAGGATTCATGGCCAGACCAAATTCCCCAGCCGCCATACCAAGTTCAGCCTCCAGGATTCTCCTCACCAGGGTGTCGGTGGTTCCTGGGACTACTGTGCTCTTGACACAGATCAGGTGGTAGTCCTCTTTTTCCCGCAAGGACCTGCCAATCTCCCGGGCAGCATCCTGAACATATCTCAAGTCAATTCCATCTAGTCCCATGGGAGTGCCCACGGCGATGATGGAAAGCTGGGCCCACTGGACGGCTTGGGATAGGGAAGTGCTGGCCTTGAGTCTGCCTGCCGCCACAGTGCGGCTGAGGATTTCCTCCAGTCCCGGCTCATACAGCGGCGATTGCCCATTATTGATGGTGGCGACAATCTCCGGTTTTTTGTCCACACAGATGACCTGATGGCCTCTGTCAGCCAGACAGGCGCCACTGACCAGGCCGACATAGCCGGCGCCGATTATGGCAATTCTCATCCTTCCCCACCTCCGTGGTTCTGTCGGTACCAGACCAGGGAGCGGGATAACCCCTCCCCCAGGGGCGCCCGGGGCGTAAATTTCAGCAGCTTCCGAGCCTTGGTTAAATCGGGACAGCGTCGCTGGGGATTGTCTGTCAAATACTCCTCATCTTCACTGCTTTGGAACTGCACCGAAGCTCCCCCCACAACCTTCGCCACAGCCC
>DAIOXA010000114.1:0-3138 GCA_036758185.1 Bacillota bacterium | reverse complement strand
CTTGGTCAAATCCGGACACCGGCGCTGGGGATTGTCGGTAAGGTACTCGGCTTCACCACTCTCTCTAAAGACGATCTCAATACCGCCGACTGTCTGGGCAATAATTTTCGCCAGCTCTATGATGCTAATTTCTTGTTGATCATTGCCGATATTAAAGGCTTCGCCATTGTATTCCGACAGCAGAGCCTTGAGGAAGCCAATTATCGCATCCCGAACATAGCAGAAACTTCTGGTGGGAGATCCATCGCTGAGGATGCTTATCTCCCCGTCCTCCAGGGCGCCCCTGAAGAAGTCGGGCAGCACCCGGCGGTCCTCCAAGCGCAGCCCCGGACCATAGACATTAAAGGGTCGCACAATCTTAACCGGCACATCCCACTGGTGATAATAGTTGACCGCCAGAGTCTCCCCCAGACGCTTGGATTCATCATAACAGGCCCGGGGGCCGGTACAGGAGACATTGCCGTTATAATCCTCGGGGGTTGGAATGTGCTGGGGCGGCGGGTCGCCGTAGACTTCGCTACTGGAAAAGGAGAGCACACTCTTGGGCCGCTTTTCTCGGGCCAGTTCCAGCATGTTGCGCAGGCCCAAGACATTGGCTTCAATGGTCTCCAGGGGATACCGCCGATAGAAGCTGGGGGAAGCGATGCTGGCGGCGTGGACAATGTAGTCCACCTCGCCCTTGACAACAAAGGGCTGGGTAATATCTGCCTGGACAACCCTAATATACCGACTCTTTTCCAAATGTTTCACACGCTGGGGTACACCCGAGCGAAAATTTTCCAAGACCAACACCTTGCAAGGTGTCGGCCAGAGGTTCTCATTGCAGTAGTTTATGAGATCTAGAAAGTATGCCCCCAAAAACCCGGCGCCTCCACTGACAACCCAAGTGCGTCCCTGGAAATCCATTAACTCATCCTGCATTTCTCGGGCAATGGCAACAATATCTTCCCATATTACATCGGTCATTCCCTTCACCTACCTGTTCCCCAATATAAATAAGCATTTTCCCGATACCAGTTAATTGTCCTAACCAAGCCTTCCCCCAAACTGATGCGTTGCTTCCAGTTCAGTCGCCGTTGAATTTTGCCTATATCGGGCTGGGGTCTCCACATCTCATCAGGCCGATAGGGCAGAGCCCCAAACCGGGGCTGGGCTTCAGTTTCCATCAGGCCAAAGACCTGGTCGACGTAATACTGTAGCGGATGGATTTCACCGCTGCCCACATTGAAGATTTCATTGCGGCACTCCTTTTCCCTAGCCGCCAACAAAAAGGCATCGATGATATTTTCGACGTAGAGGTAATCCCTGTATTGCTGGCAGGCAGTGAGGTCTACATTGCCGCCCTTGAGGCTGGAGAGGATGAGATGGGGAAAGAACTTGTGGCTCCCCTCATTCTCACCGAAGATGCCAAAGGCTCGCAGCGTCACCATGGCCAAATTGTTTTCGTCGGCCAGTTGATGAGCGAGGATGCTGGCCGCCGCCTTGGTGCTGCCAGCGTGGCATCCTCAGAAATTACCTCCTGCTTATTCCCGTACTCCATACCGGAACCGATGTTGAGGAGTTTGCGGCAATCGGTATCCCTTAAAGCACTGACTAGGTTGACGATGCCTAAGACATTGGTCTCGGTGGCCTGGAACCAATCCCTCTGGCGGGAATCCACCCCGTAGGCCGCCATGTGAAATACGTAATCCGGCTGGATTTTCCCCATAGCTTTTGCCAGCGTCCCTCGGTCTCGGATATCCCCCGGAACCATCTTAACCCGGTCTAATTCGTCGTGAATTCTCCAGAGATCAGAGCTCTCACGGGCCAGAATATAGACCTGGGCGCCCTCCTGCACCAGCCTTCTCGCCATGTGGGATCCGATAAATCCACTGGCGCCAGTCACCACGACCTTGGCCTGAATCAGTTCAAGCATCCCCCCCACCCCACTTGACCCACGGCCTTTTGTGCGCCTGCCACATTTGGTTTAGAAAGTCCAGGTCCTTGGCTGTGTCCAGGGACTGCCAAAAACCCTGGTGGGGGTAGACTGCCAATTCACCATCCCGGATCAGTCCCAGCATGGGAGATTCTTCCCACACCGTGGCATCGCCGTCTATATAGGCCAGGGCGTCGCGATGGAGGACAAAAAACCCCCCATTAATCCAGCCCTCCAGCAGGGGCTTTTCCCTGAAACCAATGGCCAGCCCATCTTGTTGCTCCAAGATTCCGTAGCCGCTGGAACGCTGAACCCCGGTGACGGTAGCCAACCTACCTTTGAGCCGGTGAAACTCCAGGAGCTTAGATAAGTCCAGGTCGGCGACACCGTCGCCATAGGTCAGCATAAACTCATCATGGACAAGGTATTTTTCGATCCGCTTTATCCTGCCCCCAGTCATGGTCTCGGGACCGGTATCGGCGAAAATTATCTTCCACCCTTCAGGAGGGTGGAAGTAGCGTATGGTTTCCAGGTCCATACGAAAGTCATGATTCCTCCAGGCTAAATTGACAAAGAACTCCTTGATCTCTTCTCCCCTGGCGCCCAGACAGAGGATAAACTCATCGATGCCATAGTACTTGTATATCTTCATGATATGCCAGAGGATGGGCATTGCCCCAACCTGGGCCAAGGGTTTGGCGGCGCCGCCCAGGCGCAGACCCTTACCTCCACATAGAATCACTGCTTGCAAGACTCTCCCTCCCTTGCTCATCTATTCAGTATATGGATGTCGCACGGCAGAAGTAAGCAATAATGAAGAATGCCCACTAAATTTCTAGACTGAAAAGAGCAATAACGCACACGAAACGCGCAACAACAAAAAAGCAAGTCCTGCTATCATTAGGGTAAGAATGCATACATGATGAGGAGGTAATGAATTTGGGTACGGTACAAGGTAGGGTCGGTGGCAAGAAAAAGGGTTACGACATCATTGTAGAATTAACCGAAGATACAGCCCAGGGCAGGATAGGCGGCAAATTTCAAGGCGGCAACCTGAGCATGCAGGACAATGGTATAGAAATCACCGGGAGGGTAGGGACCAAGCTCTACAGCCTGGCAATCAATCTCTCCCGGACCGACACCGGCCTTAGCGGCAGCATTGGCAGGAACTGCCCTGTGGAGCTCGCAAGGCTTGACGGCGCAATATCCGGAAAGCTGGGGGT
>DAIOXA010000113.1:3814-6170 GCA_036758185.1 Bacillota bacterium | reverse complement strand
ACCCACCTCATTGGCGAACCTCCATTCTCTGGGAAACCATGACGGAGCCGACCATGGCCAGGCCAAACGCAGCCACGACTTTTAGAATAAATATCCCCAGGGATGATTCCTCAGTAAACCAGCTTACGGCGCCTAAAACATATTGCGTCTCTAGGACCCGAGCTTCCAGGAAGAGAATGCCAATGAGCACGGCGGGGAAAACTGCAATGAGGATTCTCCAGCGCCGAACCATGACCCCGATAAAATACCCCAGCATACTCAGCACAACCAAGTAGAGAGCGATGACAAAAGCCGTCCCCAAGAGCTCCCCCGGCGATACATAGAAACTGGTTCCAACTATATCCGGTCCTCGACCAGAAAAATAAATAAGACACCTGAGAAGAACCCTACCCAGAGCGCTGGTAACCCCGCCCAAGACGCTGAAGGTAAGGAGGAGAGCAGCATTTGCAAAATTGCTAGTCAGACGATTGGAGATAAAGGCAAAGTCCAAGTTGCTGATCCCTTTCAGGTTCAAGAGAATACCGACGACAAGGACCCAAAGCAGTGTATAAGCTAATAATATAGTGCTGGAATAATGAGTTACATCCACTGTCATGGTACTGCTACTGGCGTTACTCATTCCCGTGCCCCCCAGGGCAGTAAGCCCTAAGCCAATTATCTGCACAATTACAAGCGCTACCAACAGGTTTGCATGGCTCTTGAGTTTATAACGGTATTGTCTGGCGACGATGGGTAGTAATTTAGCTTGTTGCAAAGACATCATCTATCCCACCTTCCCTACTTGTTGTGAGGTAAACGCAGAGGTCAGCTGTGTTGACGGGTAGCACTTCTACCCCCGCCACCCTGGCCTTATGCACAATTGCCCCGTCCTGGACGATAACTGCATAGATACTATCTTGGCCAAAGCGTTTCCGGTATACTACTTCATTGCCTTCGACCAGACTGCGAACCGTGTCCACCTTACCCCTCAGCCCCACGGCATATTCCTTAAAATCCGTTATAGGCATGTGCAAGTACTTTGTTCCCTGGTGCATCAGCAACACATCCTCCAGGATGTCTTCAATTTCGTTGAGCAAGTGGCTGGACAACAATATTGTCCTGGGATGATTAAGGTAGTCTTTGAGCAATGCTCGATAAAAATCTTTCCGCACCGCCGCATCCATCCCGCTGGTTGGCTCGTCAAATATCGTCAAGGGGCAATGGGCAGAGATTCCTATTATGACTGCAAAGGTGCTCTTCTTTCCCTTAGACAACGCTGGGTAGGTCTTACGTGTATCCAAGCCAAAATGTTTGATAAGACCCGCAGCCAGCTTCCCATCCCAGTTGGGGTAAAATTCACTGGCCGTTTCAAGGATATCGGCAATAGCCATCCTCGAGGGCAATGGTATACTGTCGTCGATGAAGATCATGTTGGTGGAAACCTGAAGACTGTTGAAGGGGTTGCGACCAAAGACTTTTAGATCGCCGGAGGATGGAAGCGTGTATCCAGCGATCAGCTTTAACAAAGTAGTTTTACCCACACCATTAGGACCGACAATTCCAGTTATTTTATTCTCGCTAATGGAAACGTTGAAATCGCGAACCGCTGCAACTCTGCCAAAGTTCTTATGGAGTCCAGCACACTCAAGTACATTCATCTCAATTCTCTCCCTTCTCCAGTAGCTCTTTAATGAGTTCAATCAGCTCTGTTTCAGAGACCCCCAGTCTCCGGGACTCCTGGACCAACTGGACAGCCAACTCCTCCAGTGTGTGCTGCCTTCGCCGCTGCCGGATCAAATCTCGAGCCCCTGGAGAGACAAACATACCTAACCCCCTCTTCTTGTAAAGAATGGCCTCGTCAGCCAAGATGTTAAGGCCCTTGGCAGCAGTAGCTGGGTTGATGTTATACATTTGGGCCAGCTGGTATTGAGACCACACCTTGTCGTCTGGCGAAAAATTACCTGAAAGGATTTCCGCCTCCAACCATTCGGCAATTTGTTGGTATATAGGCTTTACGCTACTGGAAAGCAACAAAGCAACACCACCTTTGTGTGGTATAGTGCATTACTGATGTAATGTACTATACCTGAAATATTTTTCCTTGTCAATAGCCCCCCGGAAATATATTAAACCGCGACACCGGGGACGTTACAGATTGTCGCACTCTCGCCAGCGAAGAAATAGAAGCAGCACCCCTAAAAGGTGCTGTTTACAATCTTAATATCGCATGGGACAACGGGGACGTAATAAACTGTTTGCGACAAAACAAAACGTCCCCGATGTCTCACTTCATGATTTGGCAGACTTTGTTGGTAAAGTCTACGGGGTCTTCGATGG
Source organism: Bacillota bacterium (assembly GCA_036758185.1). Lineage (GTDB taxonomy): Bacteria > Bacillota > Proteinivoracia > UBA4975 > UBA4975 > DAIOXA01. The sequence continues at coordinate 3,854 of DAIOXA010000113.1, read as the reverse complement.
GTAGTCCCTCGATGAGCAGGGCTTGATTGTACAGGAGTTC
>DAIOXA010000113.1:2226-3759 GCA_036758185.1 Bacillota bacterium | reverse complement strand
GGTGAAGAGTATGAATTTCTCCTGGTCCTGGCAATGGGCGCTTTCCAGGGCCTGGAACACGTCATGGTCGGTGTTAATCTCCAGAACCTTCTCGGCCTTGATACCTTGGGCATTGGGCATGGCACTGAGGATTTTTTCCATCTCAATGGATAGTTCGCCTTCGTTGGCCAGACAGACGGGATGGGTTTTTAGGCGCTTGGATGCCCTAACTTCCTTGACCTTATCCCCCAAGATTTCCTTCATGGCAGAGAATAGCTCTTTCCCTGCTTCATCTGCCGTAGTCTCCCCTTCATCCTCCAGGCCTAAGTCGCCACTGGATACCGACTTAAACTGTTTCTCCTGGTATTCACCCAGCATCTTGACTGCAAACTCATCGACGTCATCGGTGAGGAAGAGGATATCATAGCCTTTATCCCGGACGAATTCTGTCTGGGGTAGCTTCTCTAATTTCTCCACCGACTCGCCGGCGGCGTAATAGATGAACTTTTGCTCCTGGGGCATTTTGGCGACATACTCCGCCAGGGTGACCATCTTCTTGTCCTGGGAGGAATAGAAGAGCAGTAAATCCTGGAGCACATCTTTGTCACTGCCAAACTGGTTGTAGACACCATACTTCAACTGGCGACCAAAGGCCTGGAAGAAGATCTCGTACTTCTCCCACTCATCCCGCAACATGTCCTCCAACTCACTTTTTACCTTAGCCCTGATGTTCTTGGCAATTAATTTCAACTGCCGATCATGCTGGAGCATCTCCCGGGAGATGTTGAGAGATAAGTCCTCGGAATCCACCATCCCCTTGACGAAGCTAAAGTAATCCGGCAGGAGATCGGAGCATTTATTCATGATTAAGATTCCACTGGAATAGAGCTCCAGACCTTTCTCATAGTCCGGTGTGTAAAAATCATAGGGCGCCTGCTCAGGGATGAACAGAATAGAGCGGTAGCTGATGGTTCCCTCGGCATTGATATGCACATGGCGCAGAGGCTTGTCAAAGCCGTAGCGCTTCTCGGAATAGAAATTGACGTAGTCCTCATCTTTTAGCTCATTCTTATTCTTCTTCCAGATGGGGACCATGCTGTTGACTACCTGTTCCTCAGTGTAGTCCTCATATTCATTATCGCTGCCTTCCTTGAGCCGGGATTTGGTGACATCCATCTTGATGGGGTAGCGAATAAAGTCGGAATACTTCTTGATGATGGACGTAAGGCGATACTCCTCCAGGAAATCATCATACTCCTCATCTTCGGTGTTCTCTTTTAGCTTAAGAATGACGTCGGTGCCCACAGTTTCTTTATCCCAAGGCTGGATGGTGTATCCTTCTACGCCTTGGGATTCCCACTTGTAGGCCTGGTCGCTGCCCTGGACTCGGCTTACCACTGTGACGATATCGGAAACCATAAAGGCGGAATAAAAGCCGACACCGAATTGGCCGATGATGTCATGGCCGTCCTGGGCTTGGTTTTCCTGCTTAAAAGAAAGAGAGCCGCTCTGGGCAATGACCCCCAGGTTCTCCTCCAGTTCCTCCCTGGTCAT
>DAIOXA010000113.1:0-2216 GCA_036758185.1 Bacillota bacterium | reverse complement strand
GCCGGTATCTGAGACGGTGAGGAGACGTTTATCCTTATCTACTGTGAGGTGAATATAATAGTCATCCTTGTTAAACTGGATGGAGTTGTCGGTAAGGGCCCGGTAATATATCTTATCGATGGCATCGCTGGCATTGGATACTAACTCCCGCAGGAAGATCTCCTTATGAGTGTAGATTGAGTTGATCATCAAGTCCAAGAGCCGTTTGGACTCAGCCTGAAACTGCCTTAATTCCAACGCTACTTCCCCCTTATCTATTGACAGATTAGCACTCTCATCCTGTGAGTGCTAAGGATTATATAACAAATTAAGGTGCAATTGTCAACGTCGGACAAGAGATAGGCCCCGCCAGGGCAGGGCCAGACCCATTATTTTCCATCTGCCATCTCTCATCAGTATGTAATAAGTAAGCTGTCCCTCACATTATAATATTAAGTGTGGGACCAGTCCTACCGCCGTCCCATGCAAATGTATTATAATGGAGAGTAGGACAAGCTATAGGAGGAAAGAGTATGAAGCTAATATCATGGAATGTCAACGGGTTCAGAGCCTGTTTAAACAAGGGGTTTATAGACTTCTTTAACGAAATCGACAGCGATATCTTCTGCCTGCAGGAGACCAAGATGCAAGAAGGCCAAATAGAGCTGGACCTGGAGGGGTATGAACAATACTGGAATAGTGCCGTCAAGAAGGGATATTCCGGCACTGCCGTCTTTACCAAGAAGACGCCAATCTCAGTAAATTACGGCATCGGCCAGGAGGTTCACGACCAGGAGGGGCGGGTCGTTACCCTGGAATTTGAGGAATTCTACCTGGTCAATGTCTATACCCCCAACTCTCAGAGGGGGTTGGCCCGGCTGGAATACCGCATGGAATGGGAAGAAGCCTTTCAAAATTATCTACAAGAGTTGGATGCCAAGAAACCCCTGGTTCTCTGCGGAGACCTTAACGTCGCCCACAAGGAAATAGACATCAAGAACCCAGCATCCAACCGCAAAAACGCCGGCTTCACCGATGAAGAAAAGCAGAAGATGACGGAGCTGCTGGACAAGGGCTTTATCGATACTTTCCGCCACTTCTACCCCGACAGGGAGGACTCCTATACTTGGTGGTCCTACTTCCGCAACGCCCGGGAGCGCAACACCGGCTGGCGCATTGATTACTTCATAGTATCGGAAAAGCTGAAGGAATCCCTGGCAGGTGCAGAAATCCATGCCGACATCATGGGCAGCGACCACTGCCCAGTGGCATTGATATTGACCATATAGAAATCCGGGAAGCAAGGAGGAGACAGGCTATGATGTCAGGATAACTCAATTGTTATCGGCGCTTCAAAATACCGGTTCTCCCGACAGTCTAGCTAAGATCGGCCTGGTACTAACTAAATGTCTATTTTAAACATTTTTTTACGAAAATCCCCCTTGGGGTAGATTTTCATCCCTACCATAGTCTCAACTCAGACCAATCATAATGGTGGGTACGAATTGGAGGTACAGAAGAGATATTACCCTTTTCTAGTCGCAGTCAAGGATTATGGGGTAAATTTTCTGGAATACTGGTGCCAAGACATCACCGTAGCTGAGAAAGAAGTTCTAATTAATGCAAGCATAGACAAGCTCGAGATTTATGGCTTGTATTGTTTTAGGATAAAAGGTGCATTTCCTGCATTAACTGTATATTTCAGACCCATGAGTTTGGTAAAATACCTGAAATGTGAAGTCGATATTTCACCAAATGTGAATGACGATTCCATTAAAGCATCGATTAACGGGGAAAAATCAAAGATACTTACTGTCAACAGGGTTGAGGAATACGGTGGAGAACAGAATTTACAAGGATTTTTGATGCAAATTTCTATGCCAAGTAAAGGGCGGCCTGAAAAGGACAATTTCCTCGATGTTCAAGTTACAGATTCAGATGGCCATTTCGGTCAAGCTTCAATTTTCTTTTTATACTTTATGAGCCCTTCACATCCCTCCTGACCGCTCCCCTCTACCCCCACCAGAGGGCGGTGCGGGAAATATTTGGCGAGTTAATAACGTGGTTCAGGGATAAGGACTGTGAACCCCTGGATGCCCCCTTTGATGTCATTCTCCACCGCTTGGGGAATACCGAAAAAATTAACTCTGTCCAGCCTGACATCATCGTCATCTGTGACCGAGACAAAATAGACGAAACGGGCAAGTATAGGGGGACACCCTCCCTAGTGGTGGAAG
>DAIOXA010000112.1:0-6173 GCA_036758185.1 Bacillota bacterium | reverse complement strand
CATGGCCAGCACGAGCACCAAGCTCTGCTGGATGAGGGCGCCCAACTTCAGTTGGTGGATGCCTTCGGCGGCCCGCCTGTGCTCTCAGCAAAGGTCGAATATCAGGAAACCTGGACTGAACTCACCGACCTCAAGAAGGAGCTGGCCAGTTTGCACGGTGATACTCGAGAGCGGGAGCGCTTGTTGGATATCCTGCAGTATCAGGTGGATGAGATCCAAGGGGCAGCCCTCAAGCCAGGAGAGGAGGAAGAACTCCTGCGAGAGCGCAAGCTCTTGACCAATGCCCGCAAGCTCGCCGAAGTCTGTCAGAGCGGCTACAGTACACTGTACCAGGGGGAGGAGGGCGCCGTAGTCCAAGTTCTAGCCACTGTAGTTGATGGACTCAAGGAGTTTCGCCAGTTGGACGGCGTCCTGGAGCAGGCCTGCAGCCAACTGGAGGAATCCCTCTATTCTGTAGAAGATGCCGCCCGGCAGTTGCGATCCTTTGTCGATACCTTTGACTTTGACCCCCAGCGCCTGGAAGCGGTGGAACAACGCCTAGATTTGATCAGCGATCTCAAGCGCAAGTATGCCGATTCCATCCAGGGAATATTGGACTGGCAGCAGGAAAAGCAGGTCGAAATAGAAGAAATTAAAACTACCGAAATCCGCCATGCCCAGCTCAGCCAACGCATTGCCGAAGTTCGGGAGAAGGCTGGCCATCAGGCTCAGGTTCTAAGTACGCTACGCCAAGGTGTCTGCCAGGAGCTGGCTGCTGCCATCGAGGGCGAGTTGGAGTTCCTGCAAATGGCCAAGACCCGCTTTCAGGTTCAGTTTTCTGCCCATGAGGATTGCAGTGGGCTGCCAGTAGGAAACAAGTTTTTTCGGGCCGACGCTGAGGGTATTGACGCCATAAGCTTCTTGATTTCTCCCAATCCCGGCGAACCCATGAAACCCCTAGCCAAAATCGCCTCCGGCGGCGAGATGTCCCGGATAATGTTGGCCATCCTCAATGTCCTAGCGCGCCTGCGTCCCGTCAGCACCATGGTCTTTGATGAAATTGATGCTGGTATCGGCGGTCGTGCCGCCCAGGCCGTGGCGGAGAAGCTTGCTGCCGTCTCGGATCAGCGCCAGGTAATCTGCGTTTCCCACCTGCCCCAGGTCACTTCCATGGCCGACACCCACCTCTACATCTATAAAGAAGTTGAGGGGGAGCGGACCATCACCAAGGTCTCCCGCCTGGATATGGAGGGTAGGATCCAGGAATTGGCCAGGATGTTGGGGGGCGCCGAGGTAACGTCTGCCACCATTAACCATGCTCAGGAAATGCTGAGTTTAGCTAGCAAAATAAAATTATAGTTTTTGAAATTACCACTATACCCTGGTAGCACAATAAATTTGTGGCTCTATAGACACCTCTTTCCACGTTGAAAGAGGTGTTTTTTGTCTACCCTTGTGAATAGGGGTTTTAAATTTATACTATAAAAAATGAATTCCATTGCTGACGTTAATTAAGCGACGTGGCCTTTATTGACAGGATACAAGGCTTCATATTAAGCCAACTTAAAAATAGTCAAAGAAAAGTTTTTGGTGGGAGTGTGGTTGAGACAAAGGGAGTGGGAAAAATTGTCTAAGAGGCTTCTGAAGTATTGCCTCGGTGCCCTGGTGTTGGCCTTGTTGCTAGCCCCAGGGATTCGTACAATAATGTTGATTCCCTCAGAAGTTACCCAGTTTGAGGGCGATGTGCAACCCTTGGATTTTGCCTTGCCTTGGGGAGTAAGGATTAATGACAGTAACGGGATTTTAGAGTTGGCAGATGAGGTTGGCAAGGGCTTTATCCTCCGGGCGAAAAAATCTGGTAACTACAAGTTCAGCTTTAATCTCCTGGGGATTATTCCCTTAAAGCAGATGCAGGTCAACGTCATACCGTCGATTCTGCTGCATCCCTCGGGGCATTCCATCGGCGTCCGGGTTTCGGAAGCTGGGGTGATCATCGCAGGCCTGGATAGCGTGCAGACAAACGCCGGGGAAGTGATGCCGGCTCGGGATTCGGGATTCAGGGTGGGGGATATCTTGGTGGGGGTAAACGGGATTGAACTCAACAGTCTAGAGCACGCAGCCTTAGTCCTAGAGGAAGAAAGTCAGCCTGGAAGAGAGCTACAATGTGAGATACTCCGTCAGGGGGAAAGGCTGGTCTTAAAGATCGCCCCCGTCTATGATGAGAAATCCAAAAAAAATCGAGTCGGCTTGCTGCTACGAAGTACTGCGGCAGGAGTGGGAACCATGACCTTCTATCATGCCGAGACTGGTATTTTTGGGGCGCTGGGTCACATGATAACCGATGAAACAGGTAGCAATGCCGTGGATCTAAGCGCCGGCAGCATTGTCGGCGCCAAGATAGTTGCCATTGATCCGGGACAACGGGGTAAGCCGGGGGAAAAGAAGGGAGCCTTTAATGAGGATGAGCCGCCCCTGGGCAAGATTTCTGCCAATACTAATATGGGTATATTTGGCAAGCTGGCCAGAGAACCGGAGGAAAAAATGGCCGCCCTGCCCCTGGGCTTTAAGCATCAGGTCAAAACAGGGAAAGCAGAAATCCTCACCGTCATTGAAGGCAACAAGATAGAACGCTTTAGCATTGAGATAGAGAAGGTCTTTATTCAGAATCGTCCCGCCAGCAAGGGTATGGTAATAAGGATCACCGATCCCCGGCTGCTGGCAGCCACCGGCGGAATAGTTCAGGGAATGAGCGGTAGCCCCATTATCCAGGATGGCAAGTTAGTCGGCGCCATAACCCATGTGTTCATCAATGAACCTATCCGAGGCTATGGCTGCTTTGCCGAATGGATGATTACAGAATCGGGCTTGTTGGAAGAAATAGGATCTGCGGCGCCTCCAGAATTCTGGAGGTTATTTTTTTTGGGAAATCATTAAATTAAGAAGGAGATTCCAATATGGGTGTAGAAATATAATTGCAACATAATGGGATTAATTCAATTTACATAAAGGAGTTGGGTTTGTGATTTCTGTCATGGTCGCCGATGACAATCGTGAATTCTGTAATTTGCTCTCGGACTTTATGTCTACCCAAGATGATATTCAGTTGGTTGCTACGGCTAATAACGGCCTTGATGCAGTAGATAAGATCTATGAGCATCGTCCCGATGTCCTTCTCTTGGATATTATTATGCCCCATTTGGATGGCTTGGGAGTCTTGGAAAAGCTGAACGCCAGCACCCAACACCGGCCCAGAGTGATAGTAATCACCGCCTTTGGCCAAGAAAGCATCACCCAGCAGGCTTTGCGCCTGGGAGCGGATTATTATGTCCTCAAGCCCTTTAATATCGAAGTTTTAATCCGCAGGATTCGGGACCTTCAAGGTTTTGGCCCTTCAGTGGTTGTACAGGAGGACTCGACAAAATACCTGATCCAGGATCTGCCGAAGATTGACCTCGAGACCGAGATTACCGGGATGTTGCATGAAATTGGCGTCCCCGCTCATATCAAAGGCTATCAGTACATGCGCTGCGCCATCGCCATGGTGGTGGAGGATATGAGCATCCTCAACAGCATCACCAAGACGTTGTACCCGGAAATCGCCATCAGGTATGAGACCACCCCTAATCGGGTGGAAAGGGCCATTCGCCATGCCATCGAGACGGCCTGGGAGCGCAGCGATGTCGAGGTTATCAACAAGTTGTTCCGCTACACCATTCGCAACGACAGGGGCAAGCCAACCAATTCGGAGTTTGTCGCCATGCTAGCGGACAAGCTGAGACTAAAGTTAAAAAACTAACGGGATAATAAGGGGCAGATTTCGACGAGAATATTGCAGAGCAGGGATTAATCCCTGCTTAATTTTTAAGGATAATTTTGCCACTTCTTGTGCAATCTAAGCTTGAGGAGTGATGCCATGAAGGGCAGATTGCGCAAGGGTCGTCGGACTAAGGACCTGGTCAGCAGCTTGGGCCGGGGTGATATTGTTCTCATCAGCCATAAAGACCTAGACCTTGTGGCGGCTGAGGGCCTGGCTGCGGCAGGAGTGGCGGCAGTTCTCAATGATAGTAAATTTATTAGCGGGCGTTACCCCAATTTGGGGCCGGAGCATCTCCTGAAGAAGAACATCAAGCTGTATGACTCTGTGCCCAAGGATCTGTGGTCAGTAAGTGACGGCGCCATCATTGCCATCAGTGAGGGCAATGTCCTCAGCGATGGCAAGGGGGAATATCAGTTGGACAGTCCCTTGACGGCGGAGACCGCTGACCTGCTCCTGGCCCGAACCCAAGGCAATTTGGACCGGGAGCTGGATAAATTCATCGACAACACCCTGGAATATGCGAAGCGAGAAAAACAGCTGATTTTGGGTCTTAGAGACCTGCCGCCGCTGACGACCTCCATCTGGGGACGCCCGGTGGTGGTAGTCGTTCGGGGTCGGGGCTATAAGGAGGACCTCCAGGCCATCCTCAACTATATCCGAGAAAATGAGCCCGTCCTCATCGGCGTCGATGGGGGCGCCGATGGTCTCTTGGAAGTTGGGCTAAAGCCCCATATCATCTTGGGGGATATGGATAGTGTCAGCGATGGCGCCCTCAGGGGGAAGTGCGAGCGGGTAGTTCATGCTTATACCAATGGGCGGGCGCCGGGGCTGGAGCGCTTGAATAGAATGGGTCTTAAGTCCACAGTCTTTGCCGCGCCGGGTACCAGCGAAGATGTGGCTTTGCTGCTGGCCGCCGGCAAGGGAGCGGACATCATTGTGGCGGTGGGTACCCACTCTAATATGATAGACTTTCTCGAAAAAGGACGTCCGGGGATGGCCAGCACCTTTCTGACCCGGCTCAAGATTGGCGACAAGTTGGTGGATGCTCGGGGCTTGGGCAAGCTGTACCAGAGTCGGCTAACCGTGGGCTGGGCGGTTGCCCTCTTCGCTGCAGCAATGACGCCGGTGGTGGCATTGCTCTACGGCTCACCGGGGTTCAGACATCTGTTTTACCTCTTTATATACAAACTGGGTAATGTGGTGGGGGGATGAAATTGTACAGCTTTAAATTTCACCTGGTGACGGTGGTTGGGCTCTTTCTGGCCCTGGCCCTGGGGATTTTTATCGGCAGCACCTTTACCGAAGAGAGCATCATCCTTCAGCAGCGGGGGACCATCGAGGGCATGCGCCTGGATATTGTTGACCTGCATGAGCAGCGTCGAGAGCTTAACACCTTGGTACGTAGTCAGCAAGATGCAATTGCTCTCCTGGAGGGCTGGCTAGGGGATTTGCAGGAAGTCTATTGGCAGGCAAATCCCGTGGCCGCTCAAGCTGTCCTCATTCATGATGCCAGCTTCAATCCGGAATTTTTGGGTCCCTTTCAGAGTGTGGATGTGGTGCAGGTCCAAATTGTCCTGGCCGAGGATTTTACCTTGGTAGATGACCTCACCAATGCCCTAGTGCAGGGTGATGGCGCCAGCCTTCCCGGGCTGGAGGGAATTGTCATGGGTGGAGAACTGGCGGCGCCGGTGAATTTTGTCTTTTTGGCTCTGGACTCTCAGGTCCCAGATATGGCCATTGCCTTGGCTGCATCCTGTCTAGACGCTGAGCTTCCGGTTATCGCCTTGGGCAACAGCTCGACCATGGGGTTGGCTGAGCTAATTAACCACAACTTGTATTACTCTGTTTCCCATCTGGATACTCCCCTGGGCCTCTATTGCCTGGGAGCAATTCTCCAGGGCCAGGGCGGTCACTATGGTCTGAACAACTTGCTGCCACCCCGGGGGGTGGAGCGATGAAGGTTTCGGTGCTGATTCCTGCATACAATGAAGAGGAATTGCTGGGGGATACTCTGGACAGCCTGAGGCGGGTCCTGCCTCAAGCCGAGTTGGTGGTCATTGATGACTGCAGTACAGATGGGACTGGAACTATTGCCCTTGCCCAAGATGTGGTTATTGCCAGTCACTCCCGCAATCAGGGCAAGGCCGAGGCCCTGGCCACCGGCCTAAATATCTGCAGCGGTGAGGTAATAGCCATGGTGGATGCCGACATGGGCCCTCTGGCTGGGGAGGTCCTGCCCCTGGTAAATGCCGTGCTCCAGGGAGAGTGCGATATGGCCGTGGCCATCTTTGCCAGTTCCCAGGGCGGAGGCATCGGCCTGGTGCGCAATTTAGCACGGTGGGGAATTTATCTTTTTTCTGGCCAGGGTCTCCAAGCT
>DAIOXA010000111.1:6066-6288 GCA_036758185.1 Bacillota bacterium | reverse complement strand
CATATTACCTATATCGAATTGGACGGCGACCCCAGCAAGAATCTTTCGGTGTTTGAAGATGTCATTCTGTACATGAAGGAAGTTGGCATCGGCTACGGCTCCATAAACCATCCCCTGGACCGCGATCCCAAGTGTGGCTATTCCGGCGTCATCGGTACGGTCTGCCCCCGCTGCGGCCGCGAAGAGACCTCGCAAGAACCCTTTGAGCGCATCCGCAGAATC
>DAIOXA010000111.1:4764-6011 GCA_036758185.1 Bacillota bacterium | reverse complement strand
TTAACAATGCCAAGAGAGCGGAGGTAGAAGAAAGAGTAAAGCATGCCTAGTTATTGGGATAGAAAGCTGCGTGTACTGCGTGGACAAAAGCACCAAAAAACTGATCCCCAGGGGCCGCAAATTCAACTGGCTTCCCTCATCGAGGAGTCTATTGTCGATGGGCCAGGCCTGCGCTTTGTCCTCTTTAGCCAGGGCTGTCCCCATCGCTGCCCCGGCTGCCATAACCCCCAGACCCACCTTAGTATCGGCGGGACCTACCTCTCAATTGAAGAACTTCTCTCTATTTACCATGAGCATCCTGCCTGTCGCGGCGTTACCCTATCGGGAGGGGAACCCTTCCTCCAGGTGGGTCCCCTGGCCAAATTGGCCGCAGAGATTCACCAAAGAGGCGGCGATGTCATCACCTACACTGGCTACCGCCTGGAACGGCTACAGCAGTTAGCCAAGACAGATGAAGGGATCCAGGCGTTGCTGAAAGAAACCGACCTCCTAGTCGACGGGCCCTTTGTTCTGGCCAAGCGCTGCCTCGAGGCGGCCTTCGTAGGCAGCTCCAATCAGCGTCTGATAGCCTTGTCCCCCTTGGGCAATCAGTTGCTGAAGGACATCCCGGTGCTGCCCGAGGGACCAAAGATAGAACGTACCATCTATGAATAGCTTAAAAAACCGCTCTCAGAGCGGTTTTTGATGTATTAAAAAGGTGTATTAGAATCCAAGGTCAAGGAATGCAAATAGCAAATGCGGCGGTGTTCCTAGATTCCTCGTTCCGCCATCATTACTTCGATTTCCTGTTCATTGATGCCCACCATGGCTTCCCCAAGATCTTCCGACAGCTCTGCTAGTATCCCGGGTTCATTGTAATGGCGAACAGCTTTGACAATCGCTTGGGCTCTCTTGGTTGGGTCGCCGGACTTAAAAATCCCGGAGCCTACAAAGACACCTTCGGCGCCCAACTGCATCATCAAGGCGGCATCGGCTGGAGTGGCTACCCCGCCGGCGGCAAAATTGACCACTGGTAGCTTGCCATTCTTATGGACATATTCTGCAATAGCATAGGGGACTTGCAGTTCCTTGGCTGCATGGTACAGCTCGTCTTCCCGAAGGTTTTGCAGCTGACGAATTTGTTGGTTGATCATCCTGATATGGCGCACGGCCTGGATGATATCCCCGGTACCCGGTTCTCCTTTGGTCCGGATCATGGAGGCCCCTTCGGTAATGCGCCGCAGTGCTTCTCCCAGATCCCTGGCCCC